>NZ_JBHMFC010000105.1:0-196774 GCF_042427585.1 Mariniflexile ostreae
AGTATTTATTGTTTACTCAAGGCGAAAAACCAAAAGGTAGAATAGTGAGTTTGAGTAAAGATTATTTACGTCCCATTGTTCGAGGAAAAGAGATAAAAGCAGTGAAATTTGGAGCAAAAGTAAACAAGCTTCAAATTGATGGGATCAACTTTATTCAGAAAATAAGTTTTGATAATTTTAATGAAGGTACCCAGTTTAAAAACACGATTTACAAAGCCCAAGGACTTACCGAAATAAAAGTAAAAATAGCCGGAGCAGATGCTATTTATGCCACTAACAAAAACAGGATTTTTGCTACAGGTAACACGATACAAACCGATTTTAAACCTAAAGGAAAACCCTCAAAACATCATCATCAACAAAAGAAATTAAAAGCGATGATTACCAAAGAGCGCGCATCGCGATTAGAAGGTAGTTTTGGAAAAGAAAAAGAACATTACCACCTAAAAAAAATTAAAGCAAAAACCAAAGCCACGGAAATACTTTGGATATTTTTTGGAATACACACGGCTAATTGCCTTGAAATTGGTAGAAGAATGCAACAGGGATCTTTAGAAAACGTAGCATAAATTTTTAAAAAACCAATAAAAAACATAGGATAATTGTGCCCTATTATGAGTGAGTTTTAAAAAAAACTTAAAGACTATCAAAAAAAGCAAAGAACCCACCTAATTCTTTGCTTTTTTTTTATTGTTATTAATCCATTAAGCCTTACTTCTGAAAGTGCCTAAAAAATCCCGCATATAGCGGGATTTTTGAACTTTAATATTCAATAAGCTTACACGAATAAAGGTTTCCCTTTCATCATGGCATTCGATTTAATTTTTATAGCTTCTAATACGGCTTCATCTTCGAAATTACAAATAACCTCATCAATCAAGTCGACAATAGCAATCATATCAGCCTCTTTTAATCCTCTGGTTGTAACAGCAGATGTACCTAGTCTAATTCCTGAAGTAACAAAAGGGGATTTATCATCAAAAGGCACCATATTTTTATTTACGGTAATATCGGCTTTTACCAATGCTTGTTCTGCGTCTTTACCTGATAGGTTTTTGTTTCGCAAATCGATTAACATGCAATGATTGTCCGTACCACCAGAAATAATCTGATAATTTTTATCGGTTAAGGCTTTTGCCATGGCTTTTGCATTTTTCTGTACCTGTAATTGGTAGTGTAAAAAATCATCGGTTAAAGCTTCACCAAAGGCAATTGCTTTCGCCGCGATAATGTGCTCTAAAGGACCACCCTGATTTCCTGGGAAAACAGCAGAATCCAATAATGAAGACATCTTTCTTAAAGAACCATTTTTTAATTTCAGTCCAAAAGGATTATCAAAATCCTGCCCCATCATGATCATACCACCACGAGGGCCTCTTAAGGTCTTATGTGTCGTTGTTGTTACTATATGGCAATGTGGTAAAGGATCGTTTAAAATGCCTTTAGCTATAAGTCCCGCAGGGTGTGAAATATCGGCCATCAATATTGCTCCTACGCTATCTGCGATAACCCTAAAACGTTCAAAATCTAAATCTCGCGAATATGCCGAAGCTCCTGCAATAATCATTTTTGGTTGTTCTTTGGTTGCAATTTCTTGAATCTTATCGTAATTTAAAACACCTGTTTCTTGTTCTACACCGTAAAATACAGGATCATAAAGTTTACCTGAAAAATTTACTGGCGACCCATGGGTTAAATGTCCTCCATGTGATAAATCAAAACCTAAAATTTTGTCTCCTGGTGTTAAGCAAGCATGGTATACCGCAGTATTGGCCTGACTCCCAGAATGGGGCTGAACATTCACATATTCGGCACCAAACAAAGCTTTTGCTCTATCGATGGCAATTTGCTCCACCTCATCTACTATCTCACAACCGCCGTAATAGCGTTTTCCGGGGTAGCCTTCAGCATATTTATTGGTTAAAACAGAACCTGCAGCTTCCATAACTTGGTCGCTTACAAAATTCTCTGAAGCAATCAATTCAATACCGTTTAATTGGCGTTCTTTTTCTGCTTCAATAAGTTCAAAAATTTGTTCGTCGCGTTGCATAACTATATATTCTGGATTAAGATTTGGCAAAAATAACAAATAGATTAGTTATTTGCACCATAAAAATAATATTTAGCCAGAAGTTTTACACGGTTTATAAACTATTTTCAAAAATAAAGTACAAGACTCTTCTTTTAAGTTTGTTCAATATTTCTTACTTAGCTTATCCTCTATCAAGTTATAACATAATTTACCCTTTGTTTAACCTAACCCAATAATTTCATGTATTAAGCATCAAATCAACGTTTTCTTTGGCTGCGTATCTCTTCTTCTATTCTTATATTATCAATACGCTTTAAAACATTATTGGCCATATCTTTATACTTTTTTTCATTATCCACATCTCCCAACTTTTTATAAACTTCTGCAACCCCTTTTAACGAAGGCATATGCATCACATTAATATTGAGGCATATTATATATTGATGGATAGCTTCCTTAAAAAAGCCTTTTTCAAAAAGTTGTTGAGCTAAAGCATAATGATTTTCAATGTCTTGTATTTTAGACTCTAGATCTAATGCCACGACATCTTCATTTTTTAAAGTAATGAACGAGCAGGGCACTTTTCTTACCACCTTTTCCGTAACGCTGCCCATTAAGATTTTACTAATACCAGACCTTCCTGTAGTACCCATAATTAGTAAATCTGAGTTGTTTTTCTCTATAGCATTCAGTATGATTTCAGAAGGATTCCCTCCCGCTATTTGCTTTTCTACATCAAGATCGATTAAATTGAATCCTTTTAAAAATGAGTTAAACGTTTCCTTAAGCTCTAAGTGCCTTAATTGGTTTATTTCGGATGGATCAAGATTCGAAAACGTCTGTGAAAAAGTGGAATACACACTCATAATAACAAGCTTCGCATTAAACATTCGAGACATTATAATGGCGCTATGCAAGGCTCGACTGGATTCTTTAGAGAAATCTACAGGGCATAAGATACTTTTAACATCTACAATTTGGTCGCTTTTTACAACAAATACGGGTGCATTGCTTTTTCTGATAATTTTTTCTGCGTTGCTGCCCAATTGAAAGGCATCATCTTTTAGTTTGTTACCAGAACCAACGATTATTAAATTGGCATGTAGTTGATCTGAAGCATTAATGATTTTATCAGAATAGTTGCCGTGTTCTAAAATTGAGGGGGCTACTTCAACACCTTCAGCAGTTAATCTATCAGTAACTTCTTTTAGTTTTGTGGTTGCCGCTTTCTCAACCAACAGGCTTACTTTTTCATTATTAATATCATCGGGCAAAACATGGACAATTGTAACCTTAGACTTAAATGTTTTAGCAAAATTTATGGCATTTTTTAAAACATTTTCTGAAGACTCCGTAAAGTCGATGGCAACCAAGATGTTTTTTATTAATTTCATGATCTGTCAATTTATTTGTTTTACAATCTGATATTTTTTTTCATTAAAGACCAAACATAGATGTTCAATTTAAGGATTATCTCAAATAAGAGTTCAGCATCCAAAGCGTTTTTTCTGTTTCAGAAATATAATCGCTCATTAAGCTTACTGTACCTTCATCATCAGCATCTGCTGCAAGCGATAGTATCAAACGTTCTTTTCTAATTAAAGTAGAGAAGTTTTTTACAACAATTTCTACACATTTTTTCCCATCAATAATGTTCTTTTCTTCAACAATTTCGGTCGTTTTAAGATAATCGGTATACGTATGCAACGGCTCTCCTTCCAAAGTTAAAATACGTTCTGCAATTTCATCAATTTTTGAAAAAGCGTCGTTATATAGTTCCTCAAACTTATTGTGGAGTTCAAAAAAATTCTCACCTTTAATATTCCAATGGAACCCTCTTAAGTTTTGATAAAAAATTTCATAATCTGCCAATAAGATATTTAACTCAATAACTAATTTTTTAGATTTTTCTCTGTCTATTCCTACTAAATTTTTCATGCCTTTTAATTATTTTATACCAAACATACGTGTATTTTTTGTGTTTACAGGTGATATATATCATATATTTATTAAGAAGTTAACGAAAAACAGGAGAAATATCGTACCATTCAAAATATTTAATATTTTTTTATGATTTTCTCATGTACTCTTCGTGTTCAAAACCAATAATATGCTGTTTTTTATTTAATCTTTAAAAATTTTATTAATTTAAAACCTTAATAAACAAACGCTTAAAAGAAACCATTTCCTCTGGTTGCCACTAATACAAAACCCCAGCATCGCCAGGGTTTTCATTTTTTTACTTGTCTTTTACTTCTGTCTGTTTATTAAAAGAATCCCATAGGTCTTTTATCGTAAGAAATCAACATATTTTTAACAACACGGTAATGATCTAACGCCATTTTATGGTTTTCTCGACCAAACCCCGATTCTTTTACACCACCAAATGGTGCGTGAGCAGGATAGGTGTTATACTGATTAACCCAGACCCTACCAGCATGAATGGCGCGAGGTACCTGAAATAATTCGTGAGCATCACGAGACCAAACACCAGCACCCAAACCATAAGGAGTATCGTTTGCAATTTCAATGGCTTCTTCTGTAGAGCTAAATGTTGTTAAAGCTGCCACTGGCCCAAAAATCTCTTCTTGGAACACACGCATTTTATTATTACCCTTTAACACGGTTGGCTGGATGTAATATCCTTCAGAAAGGTCACCTTCATAATTTCCGGCTCCACCACCAGACAGCACTTCGGCCCCTTCTTCTTTACCAATGTTAATGTAGTTAAGAATCTTATCGAACTGTGGTTTGGAAACCTGAGAACCAATCATTGTTTCTGGATCTAAAGGATTTCCTTTTACAACTAATTTTAAGCGCTCTTGCATCTTTTCAATAAAGAGATCTGCAATAGCTTCGTGCACTAAAATACGAGATGGTGTTGTACATATTTCACCTTGGTTAAGTGCGAACATTAACGCACCTTCAACAGCTTTGTTAAAAAAATCATCGTCGTGATCTGCAACAGAAGGAAAGAATATATTTGGAGATTTCCCACCTAGCTCCATCGTTACAGGAATAATATTTTCAGCTGCATTATGGTACACTTTACGACCTGTTTCTGTAGAACCCGTGAATGAAAGTTTAGCAATACGTGTAGACGTTGCCAAAGCCTGTCCGGCCTCTGCACCAAAACCAGTGACTATATTTAATACACCCGCAGGTAAAATATCGCCAATAAGTTCCATTAGCGCCATAACACTTGTAGGCGTTTGTTCTGCTGGTTTTACCACAGCTGTACAGCCTGCTGCTAATGCTGGAGCAATTTTCCAAGCCAACATTAACATGGGGAAATTCCAAGGGATAATTTCACCAACAACACCTATGGGCTCATTTAATACAATACTCAGTGTGTTTTTGTCGTGCTCTGAAATTGTTCCTTCATCTGCACGGATAACTCCTGCAAAATAACGGAAGTGATCAATACAATAAGGGATATCTGCTGCACGCGCCTCACGAATGGGTTTCCCATTATCAATGGTCTCTAACGTAGCTAAGTACTCCAGATTATCTTCCATTACCTGAGCTATCTTTAATAACGCATTACTACGCTCGGTTACTGAAGACCTGCTCCAAGTTGGAAATGCGTTGTGAGCTGCATCAAGGGCAAGATCGATATCTTCTTGAGTTGAACGCGCTGCTTGAGTAAACACTTTACCATCTACCGGAGATATGTTATCAAAGTACTGGCCTTTTACAGGAGCTACAAATTTACCTCCAATAAAATTCCCATACCGTTGTTTGAATTCGGGTTTTGTTACATTTGCCATAGTTATCTATTCTTTTAAATTATTAAATGCTACTTGCTAGAACAAGTGCCTATTAATTACTCTACAAATTTACGTTGGCATATCAGTTTTCTATTTATTGATATAGGTCAATAACTTATGAAATCAGTTCAATATGATACTTTAAAAAAAACACACCAGACGCTTATTACTAACATACAGCATGTTATGTGTTTTTATTTTTATTCAACACACGTATTGGTCCTATTAAATATTCTTCAACACAACACTGAAGTTTACTAAGCGTTAGAGTCCGTATCTAACCTTCTACCCTCTTTTATAAAATTAGGGCTTGTTTAAATCGAGTATCATGAAAAAAAACACCAGAAAAGAGACTTTATCCATATTGGCTGTATCTTAGCAGTCTTAAAATCAATCTTTACAAAAAAACCTCCTGTCGTTTAAGAATTAACATATATCATGAAGCAACTGTTTTCGAATTTACTATTTAAAGTTTTTCTTGCCATAGTTTTAGGTGTTGTTTTCGGACTCTATTTACCTGTAGCTGCAAACCGAATATTCATTACTTTTAATGCGTTTTTCGGACAATTTTTAAACTTCTCCATTCCATTAATAATAATGGGATTAATTATGCCAGCCATTTCTGGCTTAGGCAAAGATGCAGGAAGACTATTATTGTTTACCGCTGCAATAGCCTATAGTTCTACTCTTTTTTCGGGGTTTATGACCTATTTTACAACGTCTAATATTTTTCCACAGTTGCTAGAAACTCACATAAACCACACCCCACCAATTAGTGATTCCAATTCTGAAATAACGCCATATTTTAGTATCGGCATTCCACCTATATTAGATGTTATGAGCGCATTGGTATTAGCATTTGTTATTGGTTTAGGTCTCTCTTATCAAGAGAAGTCAGCTTTAAAATTGGTGGTTAAGGATTTTGAAAAGATTATTATGCAACTAATAGAAAAGGTTATTATACCCCTCTTACCTCTTTTCATTTTGGGCATATTTGTAAACATGTCTTTAACGGGTCAGGTATTTTCAATTCTTTCGGTATTTATAAGCATTATTGGAGTTATATTCGTGTTGCACATTTTATTATTAGTGTTACAATACACTATTGCAGGAGCCCTTACAAAGAAAAACCCTATAAAACTATTGGCCACCATGATGCCTGCTTACTTTACGGCCTTAGGGACCCAATCATCTGCTGCCACTATTCCAGTTACTTTAGAACAAACTTTAAAAAATGGAGTTTCAGAAAAAATCGCAGGCTTTGTAATTCCACTGTGTGCTACCATTCATTTATCTGGAAGCATCATGAAAATTACAGCTTGCGCTATGGCTTTAATGATTTTGCATGGACTCCCTTTTAATTTCACTCTTTTTGCTGGGTTTATTTTCGTATTAGGAATCGCCATGATTGCAGCACCAGGAGTTCCTGGAGGCGCGATTATGGCCGCTGTAGGGATTTTACAGTCTATGCTGGGGTTTAATGAAGAGATGATAGGCTTAATGATAGCTCTGTATATTGCCATGGATAGTTTTGGAACGGCATGCAATGTTACTGGAGATGGAGCTATTTCTTTAGTGGTGAATAAAATCACCAAAACGAAATCGACTCCTTAAACATTAAATTATAATACAGGAGCTTCAAGTATTATCTTGTATCCTTAGCTCTAGCCAGAGTAGATTTCTTTTACAGATTGGTAATGGGGATTGCTTTTTATTAACAACTAAAGGTTAATTGGAAATATCCGTAGGGCTTATTCCGAATTTATTCTTAAAAGCTATACTAAAGTTAGACAGGTTGTTGTAACCTACATCCAAATAAATATCAGACGCTTTCAATTCGCCCGCTTGCAACAATTCTTTAGCTTTCTGCAAGCGTTTATCCTGAAGCCATTTTCCAGGAGGCTCCTGATATTCATTTGTAAAATGACGCTTAAAAGTCGATAAACTCATATTGCATAAAAAGGCTATTTCTTCTAATTTTAGATTAGAATGTACATGGCTTTCTATAGTATTTTTAAATGGTGAAACTTCTTTTGAAATTAATGAATGCAAATAATACTCGAAATTAGAGCCATATTTATTTAGTAAATACAGCATGATTTCTTCGAATTTTAATCCTAAAAGGGCCTCGCTAAAATGCTGATCTATAAAAGTATCGGAAGATAATGAACTTATAAAAGCAGCAAGATAATCATCGTTTTCTATCACAAAACAAGGCATTCCATCTTGATGTGGTTTTACACTATTGGTGTATTTACTTAAAAAACCAATCAGCTTCTCTTCAGAAAAAAATAAGAGCTTACAATAGTAAATGGCTTCCGTATCTAATAACTCTGTCCAAAGCCAATTCCCTTTTTTAAGAAGTAAGGATTGGTCTTTATTTACAGCAACTGATGTACCCGCAAAATGCACTTGTTTTTTACCAACTTGTAAAAAACTGAACATATTCATCCCTAATTTGACCTTGCTTTTCACAACATCACTGGTCATTTTAAAATCATAAACAAATAAATCGGGATGCTTTTCTTGGTCTTTTATAAAATTTTCTGGTATGTTCTCTATAGCCATTTCGCTTTGTATTGAGTGGCTGATATATACATATGGCTTTATCGGAACTATGATGTTTATTTAAAGGAGAACAATGTTAACTCCCCTCCTAATACCAAAGCAACACCATTTACAGGTATGCTATAAAACAGCTAAAATATTATTTTATTAAAACTTCGTGTTAAACCATTAAGATTTTAACCTCTTGCAACACGTTTTTATATTCGACAAGAGATCCGTTACTTTCATTTTCGGGTTCTTTTGTTTTTAATTTCAGATAAAGGGCGCCCCTTCTCTCTCATAAATAAATTATGTTTTGGACTTCCTATTATTTGAGAGGAATAAACACCGGTATGGCCAGAAAACAAATAGGCTGTAGAACAGGCCAATGCAATAAAAACACCAGATTCTATTCCAAAAAGCTCAATCCCCATAACTGTACAGGCAATAGGTGTATTGGTTGCTCCTGCAAAAACAGCAACAAAGCCCATTCCTGCAAGTAAGCCCATGGGCAGAGGAATAAACCAAATTAATACATTACCTAAAGCAGCACCTATAAAAAACAAGGGGGTTACCTCGCCTCCTTTAAAACCAGCACCTAGTGTAAAGGATGTAAATAGAAGCTTTAAAATAAAATCGTAAGAATTAAGATCAACCCGAAACGCATCGACTATAGTAGGAATACCAAGACCTATATATTTTGTAGTTCCCATACTATATATGACAATGGCCAATATCGCTCCTCCAACAACAGGACGAAGTGGCGGGTATTTAATTTGCTTATTAAAAAGATTGCTCCAAAAATGGGTTGATTTAGAGAAAAGCATGGCTACAAGACCAAAAATAATTCCTGCCAATAAAGACCATAATAGATTTATAGGGGTCATGTCTGCCACAATAGGAATATGATATGGTGTATGGGCAACATTCCAGATGTCACAAAAATAATTAGCAAAAATCGCTGCCATAAAACTCGGTATAATCGCATCCAACCGTATTCTACCCAAAACCAATACTTCCAATGCAAAAATACCGCCTGCCAAGGGTGTTCCGAAAACAGAAGCAAATCCGGCACTAATACCTGCAATTAAAATAATTTTTCTATCGCGTTTTGATAATTTCAAAACCTTTGTAAACCGATCGGCAATGGCACCACCCATCTGTACCGCTGTTCCTTCCCGTCCGGCAGAGCCACCAAACAAATGGGTTAAAATAGTACCAAACAAAACGAGTGGCACCATTCTAAAAGGGATGATTTTTTTTGGTGTATGAAACTCTTCAAGCAGTAAATTGTTGCCTTTTACAACACTATGACCAAATACGTGGTATGATAAACCGATTATAAACCCTGCAACAGGCAATAAGGCTATAACCCATACATGCGATTCCCTCCAATTGGTCGCCCAATCTAAACTCAATAGAAAAAATGCTGAGATGCTGCCAACGATAACGCCCAATATCGAACAGATTAAAATCCATTTTAAGAGATATAATAAAGAAGGGATTTGTTCGAATGAGAATAGAAAACTTTTAATTTTATTTTTTTTCATATTACCTTAAATACATGATTCTACAGTGGCATTAAGCCCTTAAAGGTAGATGTCATCAGCTCCAAGCGGAACGGTTCAAGGCAGACCTCATTGCCGAATTTTGAAGTGCAAATATAAAGAAAAAAAACCTTTTATAAGGCTATATAAAGAAAATTGCTAAAACAGGATAGCATCTACTGTTAAAAGCATCCTATTTTAAGCTCTTACCCTTCTAATGCCAAGTTCTGTATTTAAAAAAAGCCTAACCCATAATGAAGCATGAAGCCATAAATCCTTTAGGACACTAATGAATCAGTATTTTTACTTAGACAAACCTAGTGTCTTTTCATTTCATATACCTTTTATCCAAATAATAAGAATCCTTAAATTTATTTTCGTTTAAAAAGTTCGGCAATGGTTTTTCTAATGTCGTCGAGTTTCTCAAGAGGCTCTATAAATGTTGGGTTTTTTAAGTCTATTTGTCCTGCATCCATAACACCAGATTGCATGGGGTATATTAAAATATAGCTTGTGTTTTTAAAATAGGCATTGAGATACGTAGGTATTTTACTCATGTTGTTATGATAAGAGGATTTATCCTTTCTGCTTAATACAATAATCAGGTTATCATTTTTATGAAAATCGCGTGCAAGAATCAAAAAATCGTTCCAATTATTAAAATCTTCAAATACACATGCAATAGGATGGTTGGTCTGGATTTCCTCCAAAAGCTTCAAAGTAGCTTTATTGGCATAAAACACCAATTGCGCACCAGAATTTCGAGCTATGTTCCATACTTTAATCAACCAAAATGGGAATCCTATCTCTTTTTCTGCATTTTCTGGAACAATTATAAGATGTCTTTTTATAGTAGTAAGAGGTTGTGCCGGTTTATAAATTAAAGTCGTGGTATTACATTTGGTTAAGATACCTTCTGTTAGATTTCCTAAAAAGGAACTTGAAATGCCTTTATTGATATGAAGTCCTAGAATTAAATCGGTGATATGGTGTTCTTTTGCGACACTTGTAATGCCATTCACGATGTTTAAATCGTAACGCAACAACTGGTGCAATACCGTATCGGTTGCCGAGGCTGTTACCGCTGCTTTATTTAATATTTTTTTAGCATTTTTATCTGAAGAACCGTCTAATTTATTATTATCGACAATGCTAAGCGCATACAGACCATCCTTATTTCGCTTGGACTTAATGGTTACACCCAAGTTAACAAGCTCATCTATAGTTTCACTATTACTAATGGGAATTAATATTTTTTCTTGATTCTCATACTCCTCATCATCGGTATCGGCACTTTCTAAAAGCGCAATGTTTTGGGCGCCTTTTTGGGCAACAAAAGAAGCAATGGTACAGGTTACCAGTATCATTAAAATAGTTCCATTTAAAACACTTTCATTTAACAAACGGATGGGGTCTCCAGAAGGCGTTTCTCCAATAATAATATTATACCCTACTAAAACGGCAGCTAATGTTGCTGCGGCCTGTGCGTTGCTCAAACCAAAAATTAACCTGCGCTCGTCCTTCGTAAATTTATAGGTTTTCTGTGTAAGCCAAGCCGCTATAAACTTGGCAGTTGTGGCCACAACAATCATTACGGTAGCGACTTTAATGGTTTCCAAGTCTTTAAAAAACACACGATAGTCAATAAGCATGCCTACCCCTATAAGAAAAAAAGGAATAAAAATGGCATTGCCCACAAACTCAATACGATTCATTAAGGGTGATGTGTGCGGAATCAACCTATTTAGTGCCAAACCCGACAAAAACGCTCCAATTATAGCTTCTATACCCGCTAATTCGGCAAGAACTGCACCTAAAAATACCATCACCAGTACAAAAATATACTGAGAGACATTATCGTCAAAACGTTTAAAAAACCATCTACCTATTATAGGAAACAGGAACATCACGATAAGTCCAAAAACAAGAATAGATCCAGACAACCTTACCCAAAACTCTGTATTCACTTCGCCCGTAGTCATGCCCACAATAACTGCTAAAACTAAAAGAGCCAAAGTATCTGTAATCATGGTGCCGCCTACTGTAATGTTTACAGCTCTATTTTTAGCAACGCCCAATTTACTCACTAAAGGGTATGCTATTAGGGTGTGCGACGCAAACATACTAGCCAACAAAACCGATGTAGCAATAGAAAATCCTAAAATATAAATCCCGGACAGGATTCCTAAAAGCATCGGAATCAAAAAAGTATATAAACCGAAAACCAAACTCTTTTTTCTGTTCTTTTTAAAATCGGCCAAATCGATTTCCAAACCCGCAAGAAACATGATATATAAAAGTCCTGCGGTTCCTGAAAGGATAATACTGCTGTCTCGTTCCATTAAATAAATGCCATTTGGCCCAATAACAGCGCCTGCAATAATAAGCCCAAGAAGATGTGGAATCTTTATTTTATTGAGGATAATGGGAGCAAATAATATAATAACCAATATTAAAAGGAATTTTAATATGGGATCCGTTAATGGCAAGGACGTTTCAAAAATATTTATGACCACCATTTTTTATCATTATTAAATTAAGTTTGTTGCTTTTTGAGCGTTTAGCTAATGTTTTGGCAAGAATAATACATACCTTTATTTTAAATCTTGAACTTCCTGTTTTCTATTTATTTAATTTTCCCATAACCTTCTTTACTTTTACAATATCTTCTTATTGAGTTGATTTACCTCCTCCCATTAAAGAGCCAATTGCGTTTCTTTCTTCTTGTTTAAAATAAACCCTGTAGTCTTTCACAAATTTATTGGTAATTTCTGAATTCTATTGTCAAAAAGTTCACCTATTTTTAATTTTTAAATTCTGACCAAAACCCTCGTCTTTACCTTAAAGTCTTTTCGTTTTTTTTTAGCTACGAAGTTACGTGTTTTAAGCACATAAAAACCAACTAGAATAGCCGCTAGGATTGTGGTAAACAGTCTAGATCAAATAATACATTACATATGGCTTAAGTTTTATTTCCACTACAACAGTTAATCTTAGTATTGGGTAAAAGCTTAAAGCAATAACGTCAAAATTTAATGAATAAAGATGTTGCTTTTTAGCTCAGTTATTTTTTAGTCACTGGCTTTATCTTCACTTAAGCTCTCTTCTTCTTGGCCAACTTGAGTATAGATTGTGCCATATCCTTACCGCTACCTAAAACCTTAACTGCTATATGGCCTGTATTCGGGATGGTGTTCATGACCAATTCTAGATTATCAAAAACACGATGGACATGTTCTTCATTTAATTGATCTAAATTAATGTCTTCTACAACCGTAATATGAGGCTCAAAACAAGGCATGCCATTTGAGAATAATTGATGTTTATATCCCACTTTTATAGACTTTTTATTTTTAAAAAGTGTGCTACTGTTTACTTCTTCTTTCCATGGGATAATTTGAATGGATAAACCTTTTTTAGTTTCAGCATCTAAAAACCCATTATTATAAGCCTCTCGTAAGGCTTCGTTTTTTTTATAAAGAAGCGTTTCTAGCTTATTGGTAAATTCCGTGTGCGCTTGTTCCAGCTTTTCATTGGAGGCTCTCAATATGTGTTCTGTACGCTTTTTAGATACCACATAAACAATGATGGAAATGATGATCCAAATTAATGAGGTAATTAAAACCGGTATTAAAATCGTACTGTCCATGGCATATTTGGTTTAATTAAGATGCTTTTTTCACTTCTGATTCATCTTCAACTTAGTTTTTAGACTAGACCGAAAAACCAGAATTAAAACTAAATATAAAAGCATATTTAAAGCTTTGATATTAATTTTAATTCTGGCGTTCCATCTGGTTTTTATTTTGAGTAAAACAATATCTAAACTTCAGCTTGTTTGATGCTTTCCTAAAACAATTTGGTTTCCTCTATTGTTTAAAATTAGCAACGCATCCCATGCGGCATTTATCGTAACATAAATGTCTTGTAATTGGTTTTATCAACCCACATAAAACTAATTTATAGAAGCATTTAAATTTCAATTACCAAAAGTATTATTTTAACCCTTTGCAATCGCTCCTATTTCTGCAATAAACTTATCTGCTAAGCCATCTGCTTCTGTTTGCGATTTTGCTTCTGTATAAATTCTAATAATAGGTTCTGTATTGCTTTTACGCAAATGCGCCCAACTTTCAGGGAAATCTATTTTAACGCCATCAATAGTCGTCAATTGTTCTTCTTGATAACGGTTTTCTATGGTTTTTAAAATTCCATCCACATCCAATCCTGGTGTTAATTCAATTTTCTTTTTACTCATAAAGTAATCAGGATAGGTTTTTCTAAGGGCACTAACGCTCATTTTCTTATCTGCCAATAAGCTCAAAAACAAAGCCACACCCACTAAAGCGTCACGTCCGTAATGCGATTCTGGATAAATAATACCACCATTACCTTCGCCACCAATTACCACCTGGTTCTTTTTCATTAATGCCACAACATTCACTTCGCCCACTGCACTGGCCTCATAAGTACCTCCATGTTTTTCGGTAATATCACGTAGCGCTCTAGTAGAACTCATATTGCTAACTGTATTTCCGGGCGTTCTGCTAAGCACATAATCGGCACAAGCTACCAAAGTATATTCTTCGCCAAACATATCTCCGTTTTCATCCATAAAAGCCAAGCGATCCACATCGGGATCGACCACGATACCAAAGTCTGCTCCATGTTTTTTTACTTCATTAGACAAATCGCCCAAATGTTCTTTTAAAGGCTCTGGGTTGTGTGGAAAATGACCGTTTGGTTCACAGTACAACTTAATAACATCTACGCCCAAGCGCTCCAATAATAAAGGAATGGCAATACCACCAGTAGAATTTACACCATCTACCACTACTGTAAACCCAGCTTTTTTAATAGCTTTTGCATTTACCAATTTTAAATCCAGCACGTGATCGATATGCAAATCGATATAAGCATCGTTTATTGTAATCTTACCAAGGCTGTCCACATCGGCAAACTCCATTTGGTCGCTTTCTGCAATTTCAAGAATTTTAGCACCTTCAGCAGCATCCAAAAACTCTCCTTTAGCATTTAGTAATTTTAAAGCGTTCCATTGCTTTGGGTTGTGGCTAGCCGTTAAAATAATACCGCCATCGGCATGTTCTAACGGTACGGCTATTTCTACAGTGGGTGTTGTAGAAAGCCCCACATCAACCACATCAATTCCTAAGCCCACCAAGGTATTCATTACTAAATTCTGGATCATTTCACCAGAAATACGGGCATCTCTCCCTACTACCACTTTATGCTTATCTTTATTACGTTGCTGTTTTAACCACACCCCATAAGCCGATGCAAATTTAACCGCATCTATAGGAGTTAAGTTTTCGCCAACGGTTCCGCCAATAGTTCCTCTAATTCCTGAAATTGATTTTATAAGTGTCATAAATTTATTTTAATTTTATTGCGTTGCGTATTTTTTATTTCATTATTAATCATGATGAAAGTGTTAAAATTATGTTTTAAAATCAAGTAAGCCTCTAAAATACATATCCTTATATTTTAAAATTAAGAGAAGCACACTCCCTTTTAGGTTACAGGTTTAAAAACCTTACATCATAACGGCACAAATATAGTATTTCAAATTCGTAATTCTTTGATCGTAATTTGTAAATTACGCCAATGAACTACCTTGCCCACATATTTCTCTCTGGAGACAACGAATTAGTGACTATTGGCAATTTTATGGCCGATGGTATTAAAGGAAAAAATTATAAAAATTACCCAAAAGACATACAAACCGGTATTTTATTACATAGAAATATCGACACTTTTACCGATGCGCATCAAACCGTAAGACTAAGCACCAAGCGTTTGCATAAAAAGTACAGCCATTATTCGGGAGTGATCGTAGACATTCTTTACGACCATTTTTTAGCTAAGAATTGGAGCCGTTATTGCGAAATTCCGTTAGAAGTATATGTCGCTGATTTTTATGAGGCTTTAAAAACAAATATTGATGTCTTGCCATTACGGATTCAAAAAATGATGCCCTATATGATTGCCGATAATTGGCTGCTAAGCTATGCATCTATTGAAGGGATTTCCAAAATTTTGGTTGGTATGAACCATCGGACTAAAAACCGTTCGAGCATGAACGAAGCCATAATTGAACTAAAAGCCTTTTATACAGAATTTGAAGCGGAGTTTTCAGATTTCTTTGATGAATTGATTGTCTTTTCAAAAGAGAAATTATTAGAGCTTTCGAAAGAAGAATAAATAGCCCCATACTACATAAAAATCCTGTTTTTTAATTAAGGATCTGGGTTAATAGGGAAATAGTTAGCACAGACACCACTCATCCTTAGGATTGTACACTTGTCGGTTTTAGTTTTATTTATTTTATTAAACCAATCCTATTTAATAACTTGGCATTTAATATACTGAAAAAAAAAAGGGTTTATGTCGAAAAAATTAAAGAAAACCATTAAAATTATCGCTGGGATCGTTGTGTTTTTAACCCTACCCAGTGTGTTGCTTTTTGGCTTTGTATATTTTAAATATAACGAAGATCTTCCTGTTGGAACATCTGGTGAGCAGGCTGATAGTTTAGCACAAAGTATGTTAGAGTCTTTGGACTATGAGGCTTATAAAAACACCAATTATTTGGAATGGACCTTTAAAAATAGAAGGCATTACAAATGGCATAAAAATAAAAACACATGTACAGTATATTGGAAGGATTATAAAGCAACTTTAGATTTAAATAACCATAAAGAAAGTAAAGCTTATGTCCATAACTTTAAAGCAGAAGGCCAAAAAAGAATTGAACTTATCGATACTGCACTAGAGTATTTTAACAACGATTCGTTTTGGGTGGTTGCACCGTATAAAATTTTCGATTCAGGTGTAAAGCGTACTCTAGTTAAAGATAATTACGGTAATGATGCGCTATTGGTTACCTATACCCAAGGCGGCACAACACCTGGCGACTCTTATTTGTGGCAATTTGATACAAACGGTAGGCCGAAAAGCTTTAAAATGTGGGTATCCATATTACCCATTGGTGGCTTAGAAGCCTCTTGGAACGATTGGGAAACCACCGAAAGCGGTGCATGGCTCCCCACCCTCCATAGGTTTCTTTTTATGGGCTTGCAAATTAGCCATATTAAAGGAACGGAATAGGGTATATACCTCCTTTAAAAGTACATTAAAACCACGCCTTCCCCCTTAACTTACTGTCTTTTAAATTTAGAATCACTAATTATTTAAAACCATAAAACTCATACATAAATCTTCAAAAAATCACTTGGCTTTTTGCCCAACAAACTGTTGGCTCTTCGATTTAAATAAAATATTAAAACTGGTTAAGCTCCCATAACTTCTAGTAATATATTGTTGTAAATCATTTTTGCCAAGTTCATCCAGCGCACTGGCATTGATACGCTGTTCCAAAACACGTAACCGGTCGCGCACCATCGTGATTTTATGGAAAAAAGTATCAATAGGCAATTCATACGATTTTAAACTGGTGTCGTTAGGTTCTAAAATAAGCTTTCCGCCCTTGTACTTGTCCGCAATCGGCACTATTTCGCTCACATCGCTCCATTTTTTAAGAATTTGTACCAGACTGCTTTCTATTTCAGAAAAACTAACGGTATCTACATCGCCATCTGCAGCTTCAATAATTTCAAATGCACTATCCAAATCAATAGTTTCCAATCCGTTTTCAATAAATGTTACCCAATAATGCTGGGAAGTTACGTTGGTAACCACTCCTTTTCCGTATTCCGAATGGTCTATTCTAGAGCCTATGCCGAGTATTTTCATATGTATCAATCCTGCGAAAGCAGAAAGTTAGTATTCATTAAACAATTAATTTTAAATTTATAATCGAAATGTTTTATAAAATGAGAAAGTACACCTTTCCAAAAACATCCGATACTTTATAAATGTGTTACAATAATAATAAATACTAAATAAATCTTCACAAAAAATTAGCAACTAAAATCGTAACTTTGCTACTTTGTCTTAACAGACAGGCAGATTTGCAATTTATCTATGAGCGATTTTGAAGATTTTATTGAAGTTAAAGGCGCACGCGTCCATAATTTAAAGAATATTGATGTATCCATACCACGGGAAAAATTAGTGGTGATAACAGGCTTATCGGGCAGCGGTAAATCCTCTTTAGCATTTGATACCATTTATGCCGAAGGACAGCGTCGCTATATAGAAACGTTTTCGGCATATGCTAGACAATTTTTAGGAGGCTTAGAGCGTCCCGATGTCGATAAAATTGACGGCCTCTCCCCTGTTATTGCTATTGAACAGAAAACGACGAGCAAATCGCCGCGATCTACTGTAGGAACTATTACCGAAATTTACGATTTTTTACGTCTATTATTTGCTAGAGCCAGTGATGCTTATAGCTATAATACAGGCGAAAAAATGGTAAGTTATAATGACGAGCAGATAAAGGAACTGATTGTTAGTGATTTTAAAGGAAAACGCATTAACATTTTAGCACCCGTTGTACGATCTAGAAAAGGCCATTATCGAGAATTGTTTGAGCAAATCGCTAAACAAGGCTTTGTAAAAGTTAGAACAGATGGCGCTATCCAAGACCTTAAAAAAGGCATGAAGTTGGATCGCTACAAAACCCACGATATCGAAATTGTTATCGATAGATTGGTTATTGATGGTTCTGCAGATAACGACAAACGCCTTACAGAAACCATCAATACCGCTATGTACCATGGCGAAGATATTTTAATGGTGCTAGACCAAGACACTAACGAGGCCCGTTATTTTAGTAGAAATTTAATGTGCCCGGCTTCGGGGATTTCATATCCAAACCCCGAGCCCAATAACTTTTCCTTTAACTCCCCAAAGGGCGCTTGCGATACCTGTAATGGTATTGGCAGTTTATATCAGGTAAACGAAAAGAAAATTATTCCAGACGATTCCTTATCCATAAAAGCTGGAGCATTGGCCCCTCATGGCCCTGCAAAAAACAGTTGGATTTTTAAGCAGTTTGAAACCATTGCACAACGCTTTGACTTTAAATTGACCGATCCTTATAAGGATATCCCTGAAGCCGCCAAACAGATGATTCTATACGGTGGAAACGAGAAATTCTCCATAGAAAGTAAAATACTGGGCGTAACACGCGATTATAAAATCGATTTTGAGGGCGTTGCGCACTTTATTGAAAACCAATATAACACCGCAGAATCTGCTTCCTTAAAGCGCTGGGCAAAAGACTATATGGATAAGGTTGCCTGCCCTGTTTGCGAAGGGTCTCGTTTAAAAAAAGAGTCTCTGTACTTCAAAATCCATGAAAAGAATATTGCCCAACTGGCAAATACCGATATCGTAGAATTATCGGAATGGTTTGCCAATTTGAATACCCATCTTTCAGAAAAACAATTAAAAATTGCTGAAGAGGTTATAAAAGAGATAAAAACCAGATTACAATTCCTTTTAGATGTAGGCTTGGATTACCTTTCCTTAAACAGAAGCTCGAAGTCCCTTTCGGGTGGCGAGGCACAGCGTATTCGTTTGGCCACCCAAATAGGTTCGCAATTGGTGGGTGTTTTATATATTCTAGACGAACCCAGTATTGGCTTACACCAACGTGATAACGAGAAATTAATAAACTCGCTTGTTGCACTTCGCGACCTCGGAAACTCTATTATTGTAGTGGAGCATGATAAGGATATGATTGAGCGTGCCGATTATGTTATCGATATTGGACCTAAAGCAGGCAAATATGGTGGTGAAATTATTAGTGTGGGTACTCCAAATGAATTAAAAACCCACGATACACTTACGGCCGCATATCTAAATGGTACAAAAAAAATAGAAATCCCAGAACAGCGACGTGAAGGCAATGGTAAATTCTTAGAGCTAAAAGGCTGTACAGGAAACAACCTTAAAAATGTATCGGTAAAACTTCCTTTAGGAAAAATGATTGGTATTACGGGGGTTTCCGGTAGTGGAAAATCTACTTTAATCAATGAAACCCTCTACCCTATTTTAAACGCGTATTATTTTAATGGCGTAAAAAAACCGATGCCCTATAAAAGCATTAAGGGCTTAGAGCATATCGATAAAGTAATAGACATTAACCAATCGCCTATTGGCAGAACTCCTAGAAGCAATCCTGCCACCTATACGGGTACCTTTGGGGAAATTAGGGCTTTATTTGCAAAGATACCAGAAGCTATGATACGTGGCTATAAAGCTGGAAGATTCAGTTTTAATGTAAAGGGCGGACGCTGTGAAACGTGTCAGGGCGGAGGTTTACGAGTTATAGAAATGAACTTTCTCCCAGATGTGTATGTTGAATGTGAAACCTGCCAAGGCAAACGTTTTAACCGTGAAACCTTAGAAATCCGTTACAAGGGAAAATCTATTAGCGATGTCTTGAACATGACCATGAATGAAGCTGTAGACTTTTTTGAACACATCCCGAAAATCCATAAAAAACTTAAAACCATTAAAGATGTCGGTTTAGGCTATATTACTTTAGGGCAGCAAAGTACAACACTTTCTGGCGGCGAAGCACAGCGTATAAAATTGGCAACCGAGTTAAGCAAACGCGATACCGGAAATACATTTTATATTCTGGACGAGCCTACCACGGGTCTACATTTTGAAGATATCCGTGTGCTTATGGTAGTTCTCAATAAATTAGCAGATAAAGGCAATACGGTTCTCATTATAGAACACAATCTAGATGTTATTAAAACAGTAGATTATATTATCGACATTGGCTACGAAGGTGGTAAAGGGGGGGGGAACATTATTGTAGAAGGTACACCAGAAGAAGTTGCTAAGCATAAAAAAAGCTATACGGCGAAATTCCTGAAAAAAGAACTGATGTAAAACACGGGCAACTTATATGCACATGCCCACAAGTATTACGTATAAAATATTAAAGATTTAGAACATGAGAAAAGAACAACATAGTAAGTATTGGAATGAAATAAAAACAAACGATTCTTGGGCCATTTTTAAAATTATGGGCGAATTTGTAAATGGTTACGAGAAACTCAGCAAAATAGGGCCTTGCGTATCCATATTTGGATCGGCAAGAACAAAACCGGACAATCCCTATTATCTTCTTGCAGAAAGCATTGCCAAGCGTATAGTAGAATCCGGTTATGGCATTATTACAGGCGGTGGCCCTGGCATTATGGAGGCGGGCAATAAAGGGGCTCATTTAGGCGGTGGCACTTCGGTAGGATTAAACATCGACCTTCCTTTTGAACAGCACGACAATCCGTATATCGATCCTGATAAAAGTCTGGATTTCGACTATTTTTTTGTTAGAAAAGTTATGTTCGTTAAATACTCCCAAGGTTTTGTTGTAATGCCTGGCGGCTTTGGTACTTTAGATGAGCTGTTTGAAGCCATTACCTTAATACAAACCCATAAAATCGAAAAATTCCCGATTATATTAGTCGGTACAGAATTTTGGGAAGACCTCTTGTCATGGATAAAAAAAATACTTTTGGATAAGTTTGTCAGCATTAGTACAGAAGATTTAGACCTTGTACATTTGGTAGACACGCCAGAAGAAGTGATTACCATATTGGATAATTTCTATAAAGAATCTGGTTTAAGCCCTAACTTTTAAAATGGTTCGATAAGCGTTTAGTTAAAGTGCTTAATATACTAATCATATAAAAAATTATTTTTTAAATATGAATTTGTTATATTGCCATCACTTACATTTAATATGGATTTTAAAATGGTATCAGAATAATTTGAGTATTCGTTTTTGTTACATACTCGTACTCCTTTTAATGAGTATGATTAGCTTTGGTCAGAACACCATAGATATAAAAGCTAAATTTGATATTGAAAAAAATCAAATATCAATTTCTCAAACCATACGATATCACAATACCACATCCGATACACTTAAAAGTGTTTATTTAAACGATTGGAACCATAGTTATTCTTCAAAAAAAACACCCTTAGCCAAAAGGCTAACGGATGAGTATAAAACGGCTTTCCATTTTGCTAAGGAAGAAGAGCGAGGTTTTACAACACTCATTTCACTTAAGCAATTTGATAAAAACCTTAGTTTTGAACGCTTAAAAAATAACCCAGATGTTATTAAAGTCATATTAAAAGACGTCTTACAGCCCCATACCTCTTATACACTTGAGCTCGATTACTTAATTAAAGTACCCCGCGATAAATTTACGAACTACGGCGCCGCTACAAATGGAGATTTAAATTTGAGATATTGGTATATTACACCTGCTGTTTATGATGGAGAATGGCAGTATTACAGTAATAAAAACTTGGATGACTTATTTATCCCTAAAGCCGATATTACTATAAAAGCTGAATTTCCTAAAAACTATCATCTTACCTCCGAATTAAACAGGGTTAGCAACACGGAAACCCCTACAAATAAAACAGTTACGTTAGAAGGAAAAGATAGAGTATCCAGTAAACTGTTTTTAAATAAGGAATCCAAATTCACCGCCATCCAAAATGATAGCCTTGCTATTATTTCCGATATTGAAGAAAAAAACTTGGAACTATTGGAGAAAATCCTCATTACAGAAAAAATCACCAAATTCTTAAGTGATAATTTAGGGGCTTATCCACATGAAAGCTTAGTTCTAGCACAGTTAGAGGCTTCAAAAAATCCTGTATATGGGCTAAATTTTCTACCTAAATTTTTAAAAACCTATTCCACTAGTTTTCAATATGAACTAAAAATATTAAAAGTAACACTTCAAAATTACCTAGAAAACACATTGCTTATCAACCCCAGAAAAGACCAATGGCTTTTTGACGGTATCCAAGTGTATTTTTTAATGAAGTATGTGGAGCTCTATTATCCAGATTTGAAGTTTTTAGGTTCCATGTCCAATATTTGGGGCATACGGTCGTTCCATGCAGCTAGCTTAAAGTACAACGACAAGTATATTTTAGCCTATATGCTTATGGCCCGAACCAATAGAGACCAAATTTTGTCTATGCCAAAAGATTCTTTATTGAAGTTTAATGAGAATATTGGTAATAAATATAAAGCTGGAATCGGTTTTCAGTATTTAGACGACTTTATAAATGCAGATGTTTTAGAAGTCACCATCAAATCGTTTTTAAAAGCATACAAACTCAAACCAACCTCTCCAAAGGCCTTTGAAACCTATCTTAAAGCACAAACACCTAAAGATATTGATTGGTTCTTTAAAGATTACATAAATTCAAGAAGTAAAATTGATTTTAAAATAAAAAACGTTTCTAAAACCCAAGACTCTGTTACGCTTACCATAAAAAACAAGCGCCATAACAGTATGCCTATATCGCTTTATACGCTTAAAAACGACAGTGTTATTTCCAAAATCTGGGTAGAAAACATTATAGGAAATAAAACGCTTACCATCCCCCGAAACCATGCCAACAAGCTGGTTTTAAATTATAACAATGTGATTCCCGAAAACAACCTTAGAGACAATTGGAAATCATTAAAAGGGTTCTTTTTTAACAACAAACCTTTACAGTTTCGGCTTTTTAAAGATATTGAAGATCCCTATTACAACCAAGTGTTCTTTATGCCTATTTTAGAGTTCAATAACATCTACGATGGTATCGATATTGGTATTAGAACCTATAATAAAACCATTTTACGAAAACACTTTACCTACAGCCTCGAACCACAATACTCTCTAAAATCAAAATCTTTAACAGGTGGCGCATCTTTTTCTGTCAATCATTTTATCGAAAACAAAAACTTATATGCCATTAGGTATGGGCTATCGGGAAGCTATAAATCGTACGCCAAAGATTTATTTGTTAGGCAAGTATCGCCATTCGTAAACTTTTCATTTAGAGAAGACGATAATTTTCGATCCAATAAAAGAGATGTGCTAACGGTACGTTATGTGGATATTAAAAGAGATGATGATGTTCTCAATATATCAAACTCCACAAAGCCCAATTACAGTATATTTAATGTAAAGTATCTAAAATCCAATAATAATTTAATTACCCATAATCAATGGGATACGGATCTTGAAATTGGAAAAACATTTTCAAAAATTGCCCTGAACTATGAATATAGAAAACTTTTTGAAAGTAACCGCCAACTGAATTTACGTTTTTTTACTGGTGCTTTTTTATATAACAAAACACCTCTAGAAACAAATTATTTTAGTTTTGCACTAGACCGGCCTACAGATTATTTATTTGAATATAATTATTTAGGGCGTTCGGAAGCCAGCGGAATCTTTAGTCAACAGTATATTGATGCTGAGGGAGGTTTTAAATCAAAGCTCGACACTCCATTTGCAAACCAATGGATTACAACGCTAAATAGCAGTACAACCTTATGGAAATATGTTTTGGTTTATGGAGATATTGGATTGGTGAAAAACAAATTTAACAGTGCCAAATTAGTTTATGATTCTGGAATTCGCATCAACTTAGTTACAGATTATTTTGAAGTATATTTCCCCATATACTCTAATTTAGGCTGGGAAGTAGGCCAACCGCGCTACGATGAAAAAATTAGATTTAAATTCACGTTAGACCCGCAATCGTTATTAGGCTTATTTAGAAGACGTTGGTACTAAATTAGTTCTTTTTTTTATTTAATTCCCTTTCAAAACAGATCTTCAGCTCTCATGGCAGTAAAACCGAATTCATCTGCATTCTATCAATATCTGCTACAGGATTAAAGGATTTTTAAATTGTAATACTCCTAAAGTTTAACTATTTTTGCTACACGCGAAAAACCTGTTCAAATGCAAACTATTCCCGATTTACAAAACAACATGTCTTTTGAAGATTTTAAAGCCGAAGTTTTAAAGGATTACAAAATGGCAGTTATGAGTAGGGAGTGTAGCCTCTTAGGACGTCGTGAAGTCCTTACTGGAAAAGCAAAATTCGGAATTTTTGGTGACGGTAAAGAAATCCCTCAAATAGCCATGGCAAAAGCCTTTTTAAAAGGCGATTGGCGATCTGGATATTACCGCGATCAAACTTTTATGATGGCGATTGGAGAGTATTCGATCGAGCAGTTTTTTTCAGGACTCTATGGCAATACCAATTTAGAGCATGAGCCCATGTCTGCGGGTCGCCAAATGGGCGGTCATTTTACCACACATCTTTTAGATGATCACGGACAATGGAAGGATCAGACCCAGCAATACAATTCCAGTACAGACATATCCCCTACCGCCTCACAAATGCCTCGTCTTTTAGGCTTGGCGCAAGCGTCTAAAGTATACAGGAAATTAGATAACATCGATGCCTCTCGGTTTTCTGTAAAAGGCAATGAAGTAGCCTGGGGAACGATAGGAAATGCCAGTACCTCGGAAGGTGTGTTTTTTGAAACCATTAATGCTGCAGGTGTTTTACAAGTACCTATGATTATTAGTATTTGGGACGACGAATACGGTATTTCCGTACACGCCAAACACCAAACTACCAAAGAAAACATTTCGGAAGTGCTAAAAGGATTTCAACGTGATTCTAAGAAGAACGGACTTGAAATACTTCGGGTTAAAGGTTGGGACTACCCTAACGTTATGGAAACCTATATGGAAGCAGCCACTATTGCAAGAGAAGAACACGTTCCTGTACTTATTCATGTGGTGGAATTAACTCAACCACAAGGACATTCTACTTCTGGTTCTCACGAACGTTATAAAAGCAAAAAACGGCTTGCTTGGGAAGCCGATCATGATTGCAATAAAAAAATGCGGGAGTGGATTATCGAAAGTGGCATCGCCTCTAACGAAAGTCTACTAAATATAGAGCGTCTTATCAAAAAAGACGTACGTGACGGTAAAGAAAGAGCTTGGGCCACTTTTATAGAACCCGTAAAAAAAGAAAAACAAAACCTGCTTAGCGTTTTAAATAGCTTAGAAGGCGTTAGTAATAATGCAAAAAAAATAGCCTTTATAAAAAATGCCTTAGCAAATATTAAAGAGCCCTCACGGAAAGAGATTTTATCCAGTGCAAGAAAAGCTCTTTACGCCTCTGCTGGCGAAACCCTAATAGAGCGCAAAAAACTATGCGACTGGGTAAATCATTATTTTGAATCCATACAACCCAAATTCAGTTCCCACTTATACTCAGAATCTCAAAAAGCTTCAAAACACGTTAAGGAAATACAACCAAATTATGATAGCGATGCGCCATTGGTAGATGGCAGAATCATTATTAGAGATAATTTTGATGCCATTTTTGATACTTATCCAGAAGCGCTTATTTTTGGAGAAGACACCGGTAATATTGGTGATGTAAACCAAGGTCTTGAAGGCCTACAACTCAAATATGGCGAGCCAAGGGTTGCCGATACAGGTATTCGGGAAGCTACCATTATTGGCCAAGGTATCGGTATGGCCTTAAGAGGCTTGCGTCCTATTGCAGAAATTCAATATTTAGATTATTTATTGTACTGTTTGCAAATTATGAGCGATGATTTGTCTACGTTACATTACCGAACAAAAGGACGTCAAAAAGCCCCACTTATTATTCGTACACGTGGCCATAGATTAGAAGGTATTTGGCATTCTGGCTCTCCAATGGGCGGTATTATCAATTTAATTAGAGGCATTCTGGTTTTGGTGCCAAGAAACATGATTAAAGCCGCCGGATTCTATAATACGCTTTTAAAATGTGATGAACCCGCACTTGTTGTAGAATGCTTGAACGGCTATAGACTTAAAGAAAAAATGCCTAATAACATGGGGCGTTTTACCACACCTATTGGTGTAGTAGAAACTATAAAAGAAGGACGTGATATTACTTTGGTTTCTTATGGCTCAACGCTTCGCCTTGTCGAACAAGCCGCAAAAGAGCTTTCTGAAGTTGGTATCGATGCCGAAATTATAGACATACAGTCCTTAATTCCTTTTGATATCAACCATGATATTGCCAAAAGTATTAAAAAAACAAATCGGGTGATGGTAATCGATGAAGACGTTCCTGGAGGCGCTTCCGCATATATATTAAATGAAATCTTAAATGTTCAAAATACCTTTAGGTATTTAGATAGCGCTCCAAAAACCCTTACAGCCAAACCACATAGGCCGGCGTATGGTAGCGATGGCGATTATTTCTCAAAACCTTCTAACGAAGATATTTACGAAGCAGTTTATTATGTTATGCATGAAGTAAATCCTAGCCAATACCCAGCCTTAAGGTAAGTTTCTAAAGCATTATGAAAGCTGTTCCGCTTAAAGTACTCAAAGACGAGTTAAAGGCCATCTCACACCAAGATCTTCAAGATTTATGTTTAAGGCTTTCCAGATTTAAAAAAGAAAACAAAGAGTTGCTCACATATCTTTTGTTTGAATCTTCTAATGAAGAAGCTTATATAGAAAGCGTTAAAGTGCATATAGACGAACAATTTGAGGGCATCAATATTAAAAGCTATTTTTATATTCGGAAAAGTATGCGAAAAATATTAACGAATACCAAAAAGTATATTCGATACTCCCAAAACAAAGAAACAGAAGTTGAGCTTTTATTATATTTCTGCGAAAAACTAAAAAACTTCTCTCCAAGCATTAGAAACAGCCAACAATTGATAAACATGTACAACCGGCAGCTATTACTTGTTAAAAAAATAGTTAGCTCGCTTCACGAAGATTTACAATATGATTACCATATAAACATTGCGAGTTTACAGGACCTGTAGCAGCTGATAATATATTGAAAAAATCAATAAACCCACTTTATAAATCTTATAATACTTTTCAGTGTGAGACACTGCGGTAACAGAAACTATATAGGAATTAAAAAAAATAGAGAATTTTGTTTAAAAACCGAAATCAGATTTAAAATAAAAAAACACCTCGAAAAAGGTGTTTTTTATTAAATACATTATAAGTTAATTAAGTACGTTTTGCTTTTTTAGCAATCTTTGCTGCTTTTTTCTCTTTAGGAGTTAAAGCAGCTTCTTTTTTTACATTTTTTTTTGCGTCTTGAGATTTTGCCATAATAGTTTAAATTAATAATAGTTATGGAAGTAAAATTAATGATTGTTTGAATACGAATCATTAATTTAAATTCAATAAATTATTATAGGTTTATTCCTTAAATTTACAACTTAAAACCTAATTAATCTAAGCCTTATGAAAATATTAGCTATCGGAAAAAACTATGTAAGTGATATAAAAGAAATCGCTGCAAATAAGAGTGGGAATCAGATTATCTTTTCCAAACCAGAATCCAGTCTTGTAAAAGACAATAAAGATGTTGTTTACCCGAGTTTCACTAACCAATTGGTTTATGAGGCTGAACTTGTAATTAAAATCGGAAAAACAGGAAAAGACATTGCGCATGCCGATGCAGCTTCCTATATTTCAGAAATCGGAATAGGGATCGATTATACTGCTAAAGATGTTTTTAATGCCTGCAGAGAAACAAAAGGCCCATGGGATTTGGGTAAAGGTTTTGATGGTGCAGCGCCTATCTCCCCTTTTAAACCTGTTGCCAATTTTCCAGACCTCCATAATATCAATTTCGAGTTATCCATAAATGGCGAAAAAAAACAAGTAGGAAATACAGCCTATATGATTTATAATTTTAGCGATATTATTTCTTTTGTTTCAAAATATATGACCTTACAACCAGGTGACTTAATATTTACAGGAACTCCTGCAAGTGGTACTGGCGAAATTTTTAAAGGCGACCATTTACAAGCCTCTATTGAAGGTGAATTGCTTTTAGACTTTAAAATGATCTAACACCTTTAACCTGTAAGGTAGGGTATTGTTCTATAACTATCGGGACTATTTCTAACATCTTACCTTACAGGATTAAAACGCATAATGCTTATTACACATGGAAGCTTATTTTTAAATATATGAAAAACTCCATTGCCGAAAGAGTACAAGATTTTATAAGTGGTTATCCTCCATTTAATTTATTATCTACTAAATATTTAAAGCAAATTTCTTCTGAAATCACTATTATGTATTTAGAAAAGGGAGATACTATTTTTAAAAAGGACGAGCCCAGTCATGATTATTTCTATGTGGTTAGAGACGGTGCAATAAATTTATATTATGATAACGGTAATGTAAATGAATTTATGAACATCAATGATGCAGGTGATGCTTTTGGCTTGCAACCCCTAATGGTTAAGGCCCCGTATACGCTGACTGCTACAGCTAATGAAGAGTCTATAGTTTATGCCATTCCCATAGCTGTATTTCAATCGGTTACAGAAAATAATGCCAAAATACAAAAATACTTAATCACCTCTTTTGCCTCAAATACATATGCCCCATATACGGCAGAGCAAGCCGGCCAAATTTTTGTTGATTATTTGCCCAATACATCTCAGGACATAGTTAATTTCCAATCTGCAAATTACACCAAAAACCCTATTACCTGTGATATAACATCCTCATTGAAAGATGCTGCAAAAAAAATGAGCTCACATAAAATTGGATGTATTATTGTGGTAGATGGTGATAAAAAACCTGTGGGTATTATTACCGATAGTGATATAAAACATAAAATTGCAACAGGAGAATTTCCTATTGAAACATCAGTAAACAATATCATGAATGCCCCGGTAACTACTGGAAGAAAAAATCTAACAGTAGCAGATGGGCAGTTAAAAATGATAAAAAATAATATTGGCCATTTATGCATTACCAAAGACGGTACCGTAAATTCTAAAGTTGTTGGGGTATTATCCCATCATGATATTTTGGTTACTTTAGGCAATAACCCGACCGTTATATTGAAAGAAATAAAGCGTTGTAAACGCACTAAAAAGCTCCGTGCAGCTAGACTTAGAGCTAAAGGCTTATTAAGAAGCTATATAGAGCAAAATATTCCCATATCGCATATTATCAATGTGATTTCTGAAATAAATGATGCAACAACAGTGCGTGCCATAGAATTGGCAATAAAAAAAATGCCTACACCTCCACCTGTTGCGTTTTCATGGTTGGCTTTGGGGAGCCAAGGTAGGCAAGAACAATTGCTTTTTACCGATCAGGATAATGCTTTAATTTTTGAAGATGTTCCTGAAGCTAAATACGCCGAAACACAAGCTTATTTTTTAGAGTTATCACGATTAGTTACCAGCACTTTAAACAAAGTAGGGTTTGAATATTGCGAAGCCGACATGATGGCCAGCAACCCAGAATGGTGCAAGTCCATTACAAATTGGAAAACGCAATTTAAAAATTGGATTTTAAAACCCGACGAAAAAGCCATTTTGCTATCCTCTATATTTTTTGATTACAACTCTGTTTACGGCAATCCGGACCTCGTGGATCAACTTACAGATACAATTTACAAAACCTTAAAGGAAACCAATTTGTTTTTTAAATTTTTAGGAAGTGATGCGGTTAAAAGTCCGTCGCCTCTTGGTTTTTTTAGACAATTTCTAGTAGAACAAAATGGGGAGCAAAAAGAACTATTCAATATTAAAAGCAGAGCCATAATGCCTTTAGTTGATGCTGCCCGACTATTGGTTTTAAGCAAACAAATAAAAGGGGTGAACAATACCTCTAAACGTTTTGAAAAATTAGCAGAGCTAGAGCCTGAAAACAAAGAGTTACACGAATCTTGCTCGTATGCCTTTAAGGCACTGTCCAAATTCAAGACCAAGCAAGGATTGTTGCATAATAACCCAGGTAAATTTATAGATTTAGAAATTTTAACCAAAGAAGAAAAATTAAAATTAAGGCGTTGCTTTAAGCCTATACATGAAATTCAAGAAGTTTTAAAAATTAGATTTGACTTAAAAAATTTTCTATAAATGATTTTTAATTGGTTTAAAAAAAAACAAAACACCTATCCAGACTTTTGGTTAACTTATCTTGAACATTTTAAAACTGCAAAAAAGGATTCCATTCAAACGACTCGATTTGTAGCTTTTGATACAGAAACCACAGGTTTTGATATACATAAAGACCGTGTACTTTCCATTGGTGCCGTTGCTTTTGTTGGTAAATCTATTCCTATAAAAGAGAGTTTGGAACTGTATTTAAAACAAGATGTGTTTAATCCTGATACTGTTAAAATACACGAATTGCTAAGGACAAGTACCTATAATAAAATAACCGAATTAGAAGCCATAAAACTCTTTTTGAATTATATAAAAAATTCAGTCTTAATAGCACATCATGCCAATTTTGATAAAAATATGATGAATGAAATGCTGTTAAGGCATGGTTTGGGAAAACTCCAAAACAAATTTATTGATACTGGATATCTATTTACCAAGTCCAAACACATCATATACCGCGAAAACTTAAAAAACCATTACACCTTAGACGATTTGTGCCAAGAACTAAACGTGCCAAAAGTAGATAGGCACACCGCCAGTGGCGATGCGCTTATTACTGCTATTGTGTTTTTAAAAATCCTATCCCGCTTAGACAAACGAAAGCATATGGAATGGGGCTACCTATTAAAAAAGTGATGTTTCGTCCTCCTACAGAACATTATCAATAATATCCTGTACTACTTCTGGGTTTAACAGTGTGCTCGTGTCTCCTAAATTACTGGTTTCCTTACAAGCGATCTTACGTAAAATACGACGCATAATTTTTCCTGATCGTGTTTTTGGCAAGCCACTTGTAAATTGGATCTTATCCAATTTCGCAATTGGTCCAATGTGTTCGGTAATAATTTGATTAATTTCTTTGCGCACATTATCTTGTATTCTGCTTTCACCCGTATCTTTTAGAATAACAAAACCATATAGTGCATTTCCTTTTACTTCATGAGGAAACCCAACGATAGCAGACTCGGATACTGCAGGATGTTCGTTTACAGCATCTTCAATTGGCGCGGTTCCTAAATTATGCCCCGATACAATAATAACATCATCCACCCTACCTGTTATTCTATAATAGCCCACTTCATCACGTAAAGCACCATCACCTGTAAAATATTTATTTTCATATACAGTAAAATAAGTGTCTTTGTAGCGCTGATGATTTCCCCAAATGGTACGTGCCATTCCTGGCCATGGGAATTTTATACACAAACGCCCGTCAACTTGATTGCCTTTTAACTCTTCTCCTTCTTCACTCATAAGTGCGGGTTGGATGCCAATAAAGGGCAATGTAGCATAGGTGGGCTTGGTTGGTGTTACGAATGGAATAGGACTGATCATTATGCCACCTGTTTCCGTTTGCCACCATGTATCTACAATCGGACTTTTCTTTTTACCAACATTATCATTATACCAATGCCAAGCTTCTTCATTAATAGGCTCGCCAACAGAACCCAAAACCTTTAATGAAGATAAATCGTACTTATCTACCAATTCCGAACCTTGTTTCGCCAATGCTCTAATAGCGGTGGGTGCGGTGTAAAATTGATTAACTTTATGTTTTTGGATAATCTCCCAAAAACGACCAAAATCTGGATAATGGGGCACACCTTCAAACATGAGGGTTGTTGCTCCATTTGCTAAAGGACCATATAAAATATAACTATGCCCTGTAATCCAACCAATATCTGCAGTACACCAATACACATCTTTTTCGGTATATTGAAATATGTTTTTAAAGGTATAAGATACGTATACCATATAACCAGCAGTGGTATGAACCATTCCCTTAGGCATTCCTGTAGAGCCAGAAGTATATAAAATAAACAAAGGGTCTTCGGCATTCATGATTTCAGGCATGCAATCCTTATAAGCATCATCTAAAAGTGGTTGCAACCACTTATCCCGACCTGCTTTCATGTTTATGTCTGAATGAATTCGTTTTGCAACTAAAACCGTTTCAATACCTGGAGTGTTTTCTAGAGCGTCGTCTACAATGCCTTTTAAATCAATTGTTTTGGCACCACGATAAGATCCATCACTGGTTATAACCATTTTGCAATCGGAGTCATTTATTCTAGTTGACAATGCTGTTGAAGAAAACCCAGCAAAAACAACGGAGTGAATAGCACCAATTCTAGCACAGGCCAAAACAGAAATTGCCAATTCTGGAATCATAGGCAAGTAAATACAGACTCTATCTCCTTTTTTTATACCTTGATCTTTCAACACATTTGCAAATTGACACACCCGTTCATGCAATTGCTTGTACGTAATATGTTCTGCTTCTTCGTCTGGATTATTAGGTTCAAATAAAATAGCCGTTTTATCGCCACGCGTTGTTAAATGCCTATCTATACAGTTTTCCGTAATATTTAATTGTGCCCCTTCAAACCATTTTATATCTGGTTTTGAAAAATCCCAACTTAAAACCTTGTCCCATTTTTTTCGCCACATAAAATGCTCTTCCGCAACCTCCTCCCAAAAATTTTCAGGCTCTCTTACAGATTTTCTGTAAACTTGATAATACTCTTCTAAATGCTTTATGTGGTAATTACTCATCTGCTTATCTTTTTTATAATTAGTACTGATTTCCGAAAATAACAAATTAATATGTATTTTTTAGCTTTTTTCTATGCATAACCTAAATCATTTTAAGAATAAGGCTTTATTTTAAGAGTTTTTATACCTAATAATAGTAGTGAAATAATAGATTAATTAAAAAATCAGACATCTATAAGTAGTATGTTAAACACAATGTATAATCATGCTCTAAACGACACCACCTTAACACCTTGATTCATTTTAAAATCACGTTTTTTTAGAAGCTAAAAGCGTGTTTAGCTACAGGATAGTATTCGATTAGGTTTGGAAACAAAAAAAAAATCGATTATTATTCTTTTAAAACTGCTTAAATGTCTTTATAATAAATTTATATATTTTCACTTTTATTATTTCAAATCTTATGCTGTATATTTACCCCAACCAAACCGAGTATTTTGCATACCAATCGTTTATATTTTATAGATTCTGTTAGAGCATTTGCTATTTTAATGATGCTTCAAGGACATTTCATCGATTCGCTTCTTGATCCTATATACAGAGATACCACCAATACTTTTTATAATATTTGGCTTTATTTTAGGGGTATAACGGCTCCTGTTTTTTTTACTATTTCTGGTTTGGTCTTTATGTATTTGTTACTTAGGGCGCACTCTAAAGGAAAGGACCAGGATAGAATTAAGAAAGGACTCTCTAGAGGCCTTTTACTTATCGCAATTGGTTATAGCCTAAGAATGAATGTTTTTTATTGGTTAAGCGGTAAGTTTAACTACAATTTTCTAGCAGTAGATGTTTTGCAATGTATTGGCCTGTCTTTAATACTTTTGGTTTTATTGCATATCCTATTTAAAAAACACAGCTATATCTTATCATGCATCCTTGCTTTTATAGCCATAGCAACTTTTTTATGTGAGCCACTGTACAGAGATTTGTCCATAAGCGCTGTTCCTAAATTTTTTGCAAATTATATAACTAAAGAAAATGGTTCTGTTTTTACTATTTTACCTTGGTTTGGGTATTCTGCTTTTGGTGCTTGGTTGGCCACTGTTTTTTTTAGACATGTACACCGGCCCCGCTTTAAACTTTTCACCATCTTTTCTTTTTCTATAATTGGTTGTTTCCTACTCTTTTATTCTTCAGGCACATTGTTAAAGCTTTATGATATCACCCATTTTGAACTCTTTAAAGCTTCAGCCAACTACAACTATCTCTTTACCCGCTTTGGGAATGTTCTCCTTATTTTCGCTGTATTTTATACACTTGAACGTTTTTTAAAACAATCTATTATCACACGTATTGGCGAAAAAACCTTATCTATTTATGTGTTTCATTTTATTATTATCTTTGGAAGTTACACGGGCTATGGTCTAAAACGTTATTGGGATAAATCCCTAAACCCAACAGAAGCCATTATTGGGGCAATATGCTTTATGGCTATAGTTTGTATTCTTTCTTTTAATTATGCTAAAACAAATGCTTTTGTTTATAATGGTTTTCGAAAAATAATTCAAAAATTCAAAAATTAGCACCACGACTTAATATTACAAACTAAGAGATAAAACCCGTCATTCTCATAGTAATAAAATTATCATCATTTAACCATTTAACCAATAAAGCAAAATAAAAAGCATTAATTTTGCTATAAACGCAAAGTTACTTTGCCATTCGTAACACGTGAAAAGCATGGCATGTAACGCGCATATACTCATACTCTATTATTAATTTTTATTTATAAAAGATGACCTATAAAGCGATTATTTTTGATTTAGATGGAACATTAGTCAACTCCATAGAAGACATAGGAGATGCCATGAATATTGTGCTTGAGCGCTATAAATATCCAACGCACCACTACAAAGCTTATGAAACCTTTGTTGGCAGTGGTATTAGAAGCCTTGTTGTTAACGCATTACCAGAAGCCCAACGAGACCAAGCACAAATAGACACCTGTTTTGAAGCCATGATGGCTATTTACAGCCAACAGTGTACCGTTAAAACAAAACCATACGATGGGATTGTAGCGTTATTAGACCAATTAAAAACACAACCGATAAAACTGAGTGTATTGTCCAATAAAGCAGACGAACTTACAAAAAAGGTTGTATTAGCGTTGTTTCCCGGTTATTTTAACCCCATTTTAGGTTTAAAAATAGAAGCTCACAAAAAACCAAACCCACATGTAGCCCTAGAACTATGTAAAACATTACAAGTACTACCTGAGGAAACTATTTATGTGGGCGACACCGCTATAGATATGCAAACCGCTAATAATGCCAACATGTTAGCCGTAGGAGTGCTCTGGGGCTTTAGAGATAAAAAAGAGTTAATAGAAGGTGGTGCAAAGCATATTTTAAATCACCCTTTAGATTTAATTGATATTCTGTAAAGATTCTAAAATATACTAGAGAACTATTTAAAGTTTTTTATAGAAGGAATTAATTACAAGAAGTTTTTAAAAGTAAAGACATAAAAAAAGACTTTGTTAATAAGCAAAGTCTTTTTTTATGTCTTTTAGCATGTAAGCTTATTTCAAGTACTCCAATACATTCTGTTCAATACGCTCTTGGATATTAGAAACATCAGCTTTAACAAATGTTTCACCCGTAATATTTTCATAAAGTTCGATGTAACGATCGCTAACAGATTGAATATACCCATCACTCATTTCTGGAACGACCTGTCCTTCTAGGCCTTGAAAATTATTTAAAATTAGCCATTGGCGCACAAACTCTTTACTTAATTGTTTTTGGGTTTCACCATGGTCTTGGCGTTCTTGGTAACCCTCTGCATAAAAATAACGTGAAGAATCTGGCGTGTGTATCTCATCAATCAACACAATTTTTCCGTCTTGGGTTTTGCCAAATTCATATTTAGTATCTACTAAAATCAAGCCACGAGAAGCCGCTATTTCACTACCACGCTTAAATAACTTGCGGGTATAGTCTTCTAAAACAAGATAATCTGCTTCGGAAACAATTCCACGTTTTAAAATTTCATCACGTGAAATATCTTCATCATGATCGCCCATTTCTGCTTTCGTAGCAGGTGTAATAATGGGTTCAGGGAATTTATCGTTTTCTTTCATGCCTTCTGGCATCGCAATACCACAAAGCATACGTTTTCCTGCTTTATATTCTCTTGCTGCATGCCCCGACATATAACCACGAATAACCATTTCCACTTTATATGGTTCACATAAATGGCCTACAGCTACATTGGGATCTGGTGTTGCAGTTAACCAATTGGGAACCAAATCTTCTGTTGCTGCCATCATTTTTGTAGCAATTTGATTTAGTATTTGTCCTTTATAAGGAATACCCTTTGGCATAACAACATCAAATGCAGAGAGCCTATCCGTTGCGATCATAACCAATTGCTCGTTATTGATGTTATAAACTTCTCTTACTTTTCCTTTATAAACGCTTTTCTGTTTTGGAAAATTGAAATTAGTATCGGTAATTGTGTTCATTTAAATAACGTTATGTGTTATGCAAATGTAAATTGTTTACTAGCGCCAAACAAGCGTAAATAAAAAAAGGAGACTAAAATAATAGTCTCCTTTTTAAACTTAACAATATATATGGGTTATTTGAATCGGATATTATAAGTAACACCTACACCAACAGCTTGTAGGTCTAAATCATTTTCTGCCCATGTATTTTGATAAAAGGCATACAGGTTCCAATCCCTATTGTGATATCCAATTTGTGGATTAACATATAATCCACCATCATTATTTTCAACATTCGTTAAAAAACCATAGCCTAAGTCTGTTCCCAAAAATAAACCACTCGGTTTAAAGTAATAGCGAAAAAATCCTGCTACGGGAACAAGCCCAAAATCTTCAAAATCACTTTTCCCAAAATAATGACTGTACCCAGAAGCGACACCAATGGCTACATTAGGATTGAACAAATATTGCCCCCTAAGATCCAAGCCCAAGTTGAATGATGAAACATCACTAGCATCCCCTACTGGAACACCTGCAGTTACGCCTGCTTTTAGCCACGAATTATTGGGTGTGATATCCACATTGGTTTTTTGTGCAAAAATTGGGCTTAACCCTAGTAGTCCGACAATAAAAAATAATTTTTTCATAATGTTTTCTTTTATATTACACTGCAAATATCTACAATGTATATTTAGAAAAATTACAAGATTATCACAAAGATTTATACAATTAAAAACAAATACCATCTTTAAAAAACACAACCACCTGATTAACAAACAAAAACCAGTTTAATAGTATTAACTGGCTTCTCTGATTAAAATATATTTTGTGCGGGTTTAAAAAACGATGGGGTCTTTTATACTATCAGATCACTCCACATTTTCAATACTCCTATAAGCTTCTATTACTTTTTTAACGAGTTTATGGCGTATAACATCTTTATCATCTAAAAAAATCATTCCAACACCTTCCACATTTTTTAAAATCAATAAAGCCTCCTTTAATCCAGATATTGTTCTACGAGGTAAATCTATCTGGCCTGGGTCTCCAGTTAATAAAAATTTAGCATTTTTGCCCATACGTGTTAGAAACATTTTCATTTGGGCATGCGTGGTGTTTTGGCCTTCATCCAAAATCACAAAGGCATGATCTAACGTTCGGCCACGCATAAAAGCCAAAGGTGCAATTTGAATGGTTCCATTTTCAATGTAATGGGCTAACTTTTCTGGCGCAATCATATCTCGCAAGGCATCATATAGAGGCTGCATATAGGGGTCTAGTTTTTCTTTCAAATCTCCAGGAAGAAACCCTAGATTTTCACCCGCTTCCACCGCAGGGCGAGTTAAAATAATACGTTTAACCTCTTTATTTTTTAGGGCTTGTACTGCTAAAGCAACGCCTGTATAGGTTTTTCCCGTTCCTGCTGGGCCTATGGCAAAAACCATATCGTTTTTGCGCATACTTTCTACTAATTTTCTTTGGTTTGCGGTTTGCGCTTTGATAAGTTTACCACCAACACCGTGTACAATAACCTCGTTGCTTTTCTCTGATGTTATATACTCCTCACTGCTTTGGCTAGTTAACACGCGCTCTATAGCGTTTTCATCTAATTTATTATATTTTACAGTATGTTTAAGTAGCATAGCTATTCTGCGGTCAAATTCTTCTAGTAATTCTTCATCCCCAAAAGCTTTTATTTTATTGCCCCTTGCCACAATTTTTAGTTTTGGAAAGTATTTTTTTAAAAGTTCGATATTGGCATTCTGAGGGCCAAAAAACTCTTTAGGGCTAATGTCTTCTAATTCAATAATTATTTCGTTCAAACGCTTATATTTAGTTTTAAATAATATTCTGAGAGAGTAAAAAAATACACAGACTCAGTTAAAATGATTTATTTGTTTTATAACGTATTTATTTTTATAATAGATAAGAAGTCATAACCCATATTTTTCATTTAAAACATAAAACCGAAAACGAAAAATTTATGTAGGTTTGTGAATCTTTTTAAAACTCAAAATTAAACAAATTTGAGTGACTTAACATTAAAACATATCAACATTTTTAACGATGCCAATTATTACATTAACAACAGATTTTGGAGAAAAAGACCACTTTACTGGAGCTATTAAAGGGGCTATTTACAATGAACTATCTGATGTTAATATTGTTGATATCTCTCATGCAGTATCTCCTTTTAATATTTTAGAAGCGGCTTATATTATCCAAAACGCGTATCATAGCTTTCCTAAAGGCACCATTCATGTTATTGGAATAGATTCTGAATTAAATATCGAAAACAAACATATTGCCTTAAAGCTAGACGATCATTATTTTGTTTGTGCCAATAATGGCATCATGAGTATGATTTGTGCTGAAATTGCTCCAGAGAAAATTGTAGAAATTAATATTCACGATAAAATTCATACCAGTTTTCCTGTACTAGATGTTTTTGTTAAGGTTGCCTGCCATATCGCCCGTGGTGGCACCTTGGATGTTGTTGGAAAAAGCATAACCCATATAAAGCCTATTAGAAACATAAAACCTTATGTAAACGATGATAAGTCTCAAATAGTAGGCACGGTTATTTATATTGATAACTATGGCAACGTAATTACCAATATTAAACGTTCTTTTTTTGAAACCATTCAAAAGGGACGTGCTTTTGAAATTTGTGCACGACAACATAAATTTAAAATTATATACAACCGATACAGCGATATTGTTAATTTTGATACGCCCGAAGATAAGCGCCATGTTGAAGGAAAAGGCTTAGTTGTATTTAACTCAGGAGGTTACCTAGAAATTGCCGTTTATAAAAGCAATAGTGCCACCGTAGGTAGTGCCTCTACACTTATGGGATTGGATATGATGGATTCTGTAAGCGTGAATTTTATTAACACGCAAGCACCTCTTAAAGAAATTGAAGGGGATATTTACTAAAATAAAATGCTATGTTTGTAGGTGTTTTCAAAATGAGCGTATTTTACTTTCACATGAATAATGCCTAAATTATATTATAATTTACGATTTTTGAATTAAATAAAAAAAGTCCTAACGCACAACTAAACTAGATGTTAGCAATTTTAAAAAAAGAAATCAATACATTTTTCGCATCGCCAATAGGCTATTTGGTCATTGCTATATTTTTAATTTTAAACGGCATTTTTTTATGGTTGTTTAAAGGCGAATTTAATATTCTTGATTACGGGTTTGCAGACCTATCACCGTTCTTTCTATTGGCGCCGTGGATTTTAATATTTTTGATTCCTGCTATTACCATGCGTAGTTTTGCTGATGAGAAAAAACAAGGCACATTAGAATTGCTTCTCACTAAACCCATATCAAGCTTAAGCATTGTTTTAGGAAAGTATTTTGGCGCGCTTATATTAATTATAATTGCACTTTTACCCACATTGCTGTATGTATATACCGTTTATAAACTGGGTAGCCCTGTAGGTAATTTAGATATGGGTAGCACCATTGGATCCTATATTGGATTGTTATTCCTAGTAGGGTCATATACCGCTATAGGTGTTTTTACCTCCTCCATAACAGACAATCAAATTGTAGCCTTTATAGCAGCTGTGTTTATTTGTCTAGTATTTTATATTGGCTTTGAAGGTCTTGCAGATTTCACCTCAAATTATGCCATCGCACAGTTGGGCATGAGCACACATTTTAAAAGCATGAGTAGGGGCGTTTTAGATACCCGAGACATTTTATATTTTTTAAGTGTTTCACTATTGTTTTTAATTCTTACTAAAGTAAACTTAAACAAGGAACAAAAATGATTTTCAATCTTTCATTTATTCTTTTAATGGGTGTTATATTTATCCTAGTTTGGTTATTTATAAACACGATAGACAAACGCAAATGGCTTAGCTTTTTAATCAGCTTGGGCTTAGCACCACTTGTCTATTTTTACTTGTTTTATCCTATGTTAAATATTTTTAGCAGCTTTTATCATCAAAAACATTTTAATGTAGAAAGGTGGAAAGATAAACCTAGTTTGCGCTACGAAATGACCGATGAAATTATAAATAAAAATATACTGATTGGGAAAACAAAATTAGAAATAGAAGCTATTTTAGGAAAAAGCGAATGGAACAGTTGGGACGAGACACTAAAAGCCCATTCACCCGACATTTGGCACTACAATTTAGGGTTTAAACCTGGTGCTTTTAATAAGCAGCAAGAAACTATGGAAATACTCTTTAGTAAAGATTCTCTTAAAACAGTTAGGCAATATCAAACAGAACACACTTTTGAATAAACAAGTTACGTACATCGCGGCTCTTTTAATCGTTTTAATAACGGTTAACCTTCTAAGCAACAGTTTTTATAAACGTTTTGACTTAACTCATGACAAACGATACACTTTAAGCGAGGCTTCTATAGCTATTATACAAGAAGTAGATGCTCCTATCATTATAGATGTTTTTTTGAGCGGAGAAGACTTTCCTTCGGAATTTAGACGCCTACAAACAGAGACCAGACAATTACTTGACGAGTTTTCTGCAAAAAACAGCAACATTGTATTTCAATTTATAAACCCTCTGGAAGATGATGCTACTCGAGAACGTAATATAGAACAATTAAACCAACGAGGCTTGCAGCCTATGCGGTTGAGCGTTCAGGAAAATGGAAAATCTACCGAAGAAGTCATTTTCCCATGGGCATTAGCGAGTTATAATGATGCTACAGTTATTATTCCTCTTATAAAAAACAAAATCGGTGCTTCACAACAAGAGTTAGTAACTAATTCTGTACAACATTTAGAGTACGCCTTTGCTGACGGTTTTAGTAAGCTTACTAAACCCAAACGGAGAAAAATTGCCATTCTAAAAGGAAATAACCAATGGGAAGACCCCTATATTTTTGATTTTGTAAAAACCTTGGGTGCGTACTATTTTATTGCCCCCTTTACTTTAGACAGTGTTGCCATTGCACCCCACAAAACATTAGAGGCGTTAAAAAATTTCGACTTGATTATTTCGGCAAAGCCAACACATCCTTTTTCAGAAGAAGAAAAACTGGTTTTAGATCAATTTACCATGAATGGCGGAAAAAGTCTATGGCTTATAGATGCCGTATCTATGGAAAAAGACAGTTTGTACCGAACAGGAAGTAGTTTAGCATTTCCAAGAGATTTAAACCTTACAGACTTCTTTTTTAAATATGGTGTTAGAATAAACCCTGTTTTATTAAGCACCCCCTACTCTGCCCCGATAACCTTGGCCTTGGGCGAAGGTAGCGCATCACAATTCCAGCATCTAAAATGGCCGTATTCGCCTCTGGTCTCATCAGAAAACAAACATCCTATTGTAAATAATCTAAATTTAGTAAAGTTCGATTTCGCCAATCAAATAGACACTTTAAAAAACACAGTTAACAAAACGATTTTATTACAAAGTGCAGCTTTAAGCAAAATAGAAGGCACTCCTAAAGACATAAGCTTGGATATTGTTACCCAGGACCTAGACGCTTCACTTTTTAATAAAGGCCCTCAAACCTTAGCCGTATTATTAGAAGGCCAGTTTACATCTGTTTATAAGAATAAGATAAAGCCTTTTAACCTTTCCAATGTAGCCGATATTAGCTCCGCTACTAAAATGATTGTTATAGCCGATGGCGATATTATAAAAAATGATGTAATACGACAGAAGCCCCAAGAACTCGGTTTCGATAAATGGACTGGCAAAACCTATGGTAATAAAGAATTTTTGCTTAATGCCGTCAATTACTTATTGGATGATAATGGACTTATAAACATTCGCTCTAAAGAAATAAGCGTTGCTTTTTTAAACCACGAAAAAATTACAGCACAAAAAACCACGTGGCAATTCGTTAATATGTTGCTGCCATTGGTTTTGTTAGGTATTTTTGGCTTTATATTTAACTACCTAAGAAAGAAAAGGTTTTCCTGATGAATGTTAATAAGTTTGTTTCTTATTTTAGCCTCTATCCAATATATTTGTAATAGTATTTTTTTTTTAATTAAACTCTTTACATCATAGATGAAATTCATAGTTTCAAGTACCTATTTATTAAAGCAATTACAGGTTTTAGGAGGCGTTATTAACAGTTCAAATACCTTACCTATTTTAGATAATTTTTTATTTGAATTGGACCACTCACAATTAACGGTTTCTGCAAGTGATCTGGAAACCACTATGGCGTCCAAATTAGAGGTAGAAAGTGATAGTGCAGGTAGCGTTGCTATTCCTGCACGTTTATTGTTAGACACTTTAAAGACGTTTCCAGAGCAGCCCTTAACCTTTGTAGTGGAAAACAACAATACGGTCGAGATTAGCTCAAACCACGGTAAATATGCTTTAGCTTACGCCGACGGTAACGAATTCCCTAAAGCGGTAGAACTTGAAGACCCTAGCAAAACAGTAGTGACGGGCCACGTGCTTTCTACGGCCATTAGCAAAACTATTTTTGCTGCGGGTAACGACGACTTACGTCCTGTAATGAGTGGTGTGTTTTTTCAGTTCTCTACAGAAGGGCTTACTTTTGTAGCTACAGATGCACACAAATTAGTAAAGTATACTAGAGAAGATATTAAAGCAAGCCAAGTGGCAGAATTTATCATGCCCAAAAAACCTTTAAACCTTTTAAAGAGTATTTTGGCAGCTAGCGAAGATGATGTTACTATTGAATATAACGATTCTAACGCTAAATTTACGTTTGAAAACTCTGAATTGATTTGCCGTTTGATAGATGGAAAATACCCTAATTACGAAGCGGTTATTCCAAAGGAAAACCCAAATAAATTGACGATTGCCAGAAATCAATTCTTAAACTCTGTTCGTCGTGTCAGTATATTTTCAAACAAGACCACACATCAAATCCGACTGAAAATTGCTGGTGCAGAACTTAACATTTCAGCAGAAGATATAGATTATAGCAACAAAGCAGAAGAACGTTTAACCTGCGATTACCAAGGCGATGATATGCAAATTGGTTTCAATTCGCGATTCTTAACCGAAATGCTTAATAATTTAAGTGCAGATGAAGTGCAATTGGAAATGAGCATGCCAAACAGAGCTGGAATTTTAACACCTATTGACGGTCTAGATGAAGGCGAACGTATTACCATGCTGGTAATGCCTGTGATGTTAAATTCATAACACCTGTTTTAGTATAGAATTTCAATTAAATTTTCCTATAAATAAATAACAAAACGCTCATTAAAAAATGAGCGTTTTGTTATTACATCATGTTTTTAGCTATAAAATAATAGTGTTGTTTTTTAAATTTCATTAAAAACGTTTCATCTTTTTCTTACATGATTTAAATAAATGCATATCCAACTCAACACATCTAAGCCCTAAAAAAATCTAAAATACATAGTTCAATTTTAAAGCAGTAGCCCTCGGCAACACCGGTACTACTACAAAACTAGCATCCGGATTATCTTGTATAAACTGTGCGTTAACGCCATTGGCATTAGCACCAAAATCATTAGCACCGAAAAAGTTTGCCAAACCTTCTGAATTAAACAAATTGCTAACCAATAAATTTACTGATAGTTGTTTGTTAAAAGCATATCCTGCCCCTAAATTAAAGATACTGTAAGCAGGCAATTGAAATCTATTTGCCACATTACCTTCCCTTTCTCCCATAAACTGCCATTTAAAAAATGCAGATACTTTGTTTTTTTGATATTCACTACTCAAGTGAAACATGATGTTAGGGTTGAAGGGTAATTGGTTCCCTGAAAAATCTTGAAGGCTATCATCGGTCTCATCTACACTACCTGCAGCATCGTAAACCGACCATGCACTGGCCTTAGCATCTTGAAGCACGCCATTAAAGCGAAATAAAAAGTTTTCGAAAGGAGCATAAACACTCTCTAACTCTAAACCAATAGTCCTAGAGGTATTGGATTGATTGGGTGTGTAAAAAACACTGTTATCAGCTTCATCAAATTCAAAATTGGTCACACTTATATTTTTAAGCTCACTCCAAAATGCAGTTGATGTAAAAGAAAAGTCTTTAAGATTATATTTCAAGCCCACTTCTAATTGATTTATGTTTTGAATTTCCCCTTTTTTATTAATAGGCACATTTGAAAAATTATTAAAATAATAATTCAGCTCGGGCGCTTTATTGCCTTTAGAAAATCTTGTAAAAATAGCCGCTTCATCTTGAATCCTATAATTAATACCTGCAGAATAAGATACATAACTATAGTTGTAGTTAAAAAGGTCTTGCACTCCCGTAGATGCCAAAACACCATTATCATAAGCCGTATCAGGATTACCATCTACACCTCCACTTTCGCTGTATGGTGCATACCGGTCTTTACTCCCTTTATGATTAATGGTTTCTATGCGCAGCCCAAAATCTAAGTGAAGTCTATCTGAGACCCTCCATCTATCATTTAAAAACGTTGCAAACTGACTCACTTTAGCATCTGCATTCACATAAAACAGACCACCATAATTACTAACGCCATTTTTATCTGACAAGTACAAAATGGGCTCATTAGGGTTTTCAAGCGTTACTTCTAACATTTTAGGGTTAGGTTCGTAAGTTACATAGCCAAAACTACCTTGTGTATATAATGACGTATCTGATAAGCCCAAGGATAGTCCCATATTAAAGTCATGATTTTCCCATTGTTTGCGTAGCGTAAGCTGATTCATCCACTCGTTCGCTTTATTATCTTTAAACCACGTAGATGTGCCCATAATACCATCATTGGGCAACGTGCCGTTTCCAATGTACTGAATAGGATTTCCACCTAAAATACCGCTATTACTAAGCCTTGCCATTTCTAAACCCGATTTGGTATCACGAAAAACAACTTCTCCAATAGGAAAGTCTGCTCCACTAATAAAATAAGCCAAGGGATTGTTTAATGACACATAAGCATTGCTAATAGAAGTTTGCCAATTGGCATCCTTTGATGAAAACTTTGTGTTATTTCTGATAGACCATCGATCGCCTAAATCGTGTAATATATCAAAACCAAAGGCTAAATCTTTAGCATGTACGCCTTTTGAAGGATCAAAACTAGTGGTTGCACCTTCTGCGATATGTCTCCCATCTGGAATAGTAGCGCTAAAGGCGGGCATCATTAAAGATGTGGTGTTAAAGTCTTGTCCAAAAGCTGGCTTGGGATCGTTCCAATTCACTGCCGCCACACCGGTCCATCGATTCGTATAATCATCTAAAATCTTTCCGTAGAATTTCAAGTAGCCTCGGTGATGTTTTTTAGTAGCATTAAATTTAAATTGACCGCCTTTACTAAATGTGAAATCGGTATTTCTTGCTCCCTCATCATAACGATAGTGGCCTCCCGCATTGTAAAACCAGTTACTCCCTAAAGGCCCACCAAGAGTAACATCTGCTCTATGCGACAGGTTCCCTTTACCTTGTATAGCACTTTGTAATTGAATCTCTCCATTGAATGTTTCGCTAACGCCTTTAGAGATAAAATTATAGATTCCTCCCGGTGCATTTAAAGCTGTGATAGAAGCACTACCACCACGAATGGCCTCTACTTTATTTGTAGTAAGATCCAAACGATGGAATAAATCGGGAGAATAATAAGAATGCTGCACTAAACTTACCGGAAGTCCATCTTCTTGCAAAGAGACGTAATACCACCCCAAATCATCTTCTGCAGAAGCCGATATTCCACGAGTATACACTTTAGTAAACACTTCGCCAGCAGAGCCATCAGCAAACGTTCCTGGTATATTCTGTAATACATCAGCAGTCCCCCTAGGCACTAGTTGCTTTAAAGTTTCAGAATTCATGCTAGTAACCGCTGTATTGGACTCCAATAGAGTTCGCGGTTCAAAAGTACCTGTTACCACTACCGTTTGTAAATTCAGTAAATCCTCTTCCATTTGAAATAAAAGAGAGCTGTTCTCTACACCAACTTCAATAGGTTTTTGTAGGGATTTGAATCCAATATGTGAGATGTTCAAAACATAATGTCCTAAGGCCACATCTTTAATGCTAAAAAATCCTTGAGCATTAGAGACTGTAAAGAAATCTGTGTTTTTAAATACAACATTTGCACCTTCTATAGTATTTCCATGACTATCTGTTATAATACCTTCAACATTTGATTGACAAAATGCTGAATGAGCAACAATATTCAGTAGGCAAAACACTAGAGTTTTTTTTAAATTATTCATAAATTCAGTTTATTAAGCAAGTCATTTAACTCTTATCTATTTATCATAAAAATAGGTTTACGACAAAGGTGTTTTAAGCATGCAAAAATATAACATACAAACCTGTAACATGTGTAATTTTGTTCACTGAAAAATCTCAAACACTTTATTTTATAATATATATATATATATATACATTTACTTTTTTCTAATTTTTAAACGAATGATCAGCATCTTACAAGCAGATATAATCGCCAAACACCATGACTTCTAGATTAAGCATATCAAAATTTAAAAAACGTTCACCAATCCATCATCTGGAGACTTATTATCGGCTATTCACTTTACGCTAGTCTGCATTTCTTATGTTTATCGATTGGCTACAAGCGGATTATAAGAACGAAATTTTTGGAGCAATGGTTTATGAGAAACCTTACTTAGAAGGGACTAGAGGGTTTATTGGACTCATTATGGCTCTGTTGTTTCAAATTAAAAAAAAGCCAAACAAATAAATGCTTGGCTTTAAAATGGCATATGTTTTAATTATACTATTTAATCTCTAAACTATAAGGCAATAATAACTGGACACCTTTTCGTTGCGACATGGTTTTTAATTCTTTTAAAACCTTATAATTTTCTTCACCCAATTCGTCTTTTAGAATAGATGCTTTAGATTTTATCAATCCAAATCTTTCCAACATTTTATCCAAATTTTTCTCAAAAACAGGAAGGTTTCGTGTTCTATAATCATTAATGCCGGCCGCTTCTGCCGCTCTTTCTAGCGCCAAGTCCAGTCCGCCGAGCTCATCTACCAAACCGTTTTCCAATGCATCCACGCCTGTCCAAACACGTCCTTCTGCAATGTTTTTCACATCATCTTGAGACATATTTCGTCCTACGGCCACACGGTTTGTAAACAGTTCATAAATATCAACAATACTTTCTTTTATAAAATCGTGTTGCGATTCATTTAAAGGCTCAAAAACACTATAAGTAACAGCATTTTTATTGGTTACCACTTGTTCTGCATTAATGCCCCATTTATCGGCCAGACCCTTTGCGTTAGGCAACATCCCAAAAACCCCTATACTTCCTGTAATGGTAGTAGGCTCTGCAATAATTCTATCGGCATTACACGCAATATAATAACCTCCAGAGGCGGCTAAATCGCCCATAGAAACTATTACGGGCTTTAAGGTTTTCGTCAATTCTATTTCCCGCCAGATAAGTTCGCTAGCCAAAGCGCTACCACCTGGAGAATTTATCCGTAAGACTATAGCTTTTATTTTATCATCTTCACGTGCTTTTTTAAAAGATTCCCGCATAGTACCCTGTCCTATAACATTAACATCACCATCGCCATAGACAATTTCACCTTCGGCAAAAATTACTGCTATTTCATTTTGACTGGTTGATTTCGCTTTAAACTTATTGGCGGTGTGTGATGCGTAATCTCTAATGGTGATGGTTTCTAATACTTTGTCCTTTGCTGTACCAGTTGCAGCTTTTAAACCAGAAATATACTCGTCGTAATATGCTATCTTATCAATAAGTTTTGAAGATTGGGCCAAAGTAGCATTTCGAGATAATAAGTTATCGGCAATACTATCCAACTGTTTTATAGATACATTACGGCTATCGGAAATTTCACTTTTAATTTCTGTCCAAATATTATTTAACAAACCTGAAATTTGCTCTCTGTTCTCGTCGCTCATTTCATTGGCCAAATAAGGTTCTACAGCACTTTTGTACCTTCCAAAACGAACCACTTCCATTTTTAATCCCGTATTTTCTTGAAAATCCTTAAAGTACAATTGTTCAGAATGCAAGCCTTTAAACTCGAGCATTCCTGCAGGATTAATAAACACCGTATCTGCAACAGAACTTAAATAATAATCTTTTTGAGTATAAATATCGGCGTATGCCACAATAAATTTTCCAGAGTTTTTAAAATCTAATAAAGCATCTCGTAATGCTTTCGTTTGAGAAATTCCAGCTATTATAAAATTATTATCTATCGAAATACCTTTAATATTATCATCGGTTTCGGCATATTTTATGGCGTGAATAATATCAAAAAGCCCATTTTTATCTTCGTAATTTAAAAAAGGATATTCTTTAAACTCAACCTTTCCTGCGTAATCTTTAATAGGAAAATCTAATTTTAAATCTAGAACGGAATCTGATTTTACGGTAATCAACTCATCTGCGGAAGCACTAAAGATTAAACCTATAATAAATAAAAAAACAACACAGATGCCTAGAAACACAAAAAGACCAGTAACTGTTGATAATACACGTTTAAGAAAATTCATAAATTTAAGGTTATATTAAAATTAAGGCACTATAGTTATAAACTAAAGACCTAGTGCTAGTAATGTTCTTCTACGGTTTACTTTTCCTGATGCTGTTTCAACAAACTCAGGAATCGCAATAATTTCTTTAGGTTTTTCGTATTTTCCTAAATCCTCAAAAACAGCTTGGTCTAATTGATTTGATTTACCTTCCAAAATTAAAATAGCTTTTTGCCCTAAGGTATCATCTGGTTTTGATGCCATAAAAAACCGTTGGTGTATTTTATTTTGAAGCTTAACCTCTATCTGTTCTGGAAACAGTTTGATCCCTCCAGAATTAATAACATTATCGTAACGGCCCAACCATTCAAATTCTGTTTTAGAATGTATTTTGACAATATCGTTTGTTATTACTTTTTTTTCAGAAAGCTGCGGTGCATTAATAACCAGACATCCTCTATCATCCTGAGAAATAGCAATATCGGGCAATGTTTTAAAATAACTGGTAGCAATGCTTTCAGAATCTTTAAAATTATTGAGTTTACGTAATGCAATGTGAGATACTGTTTCTGTCATTCCATACGTTTCATACACCACAGGTTTCTTATCTTTAATGGCGTCTATGATGGTGCTTGAAACTTGTCCGCCGCCCACAATAGCTGTTTTAATATTTAATAAATACTTGGCGAAATTTTTAAGTTGCATGGGGGTGAAAGCACAAAACGTATAGTCTTTTTCATAATCTATAGATGGTAAAGCCGCGGGTTCCGTCATATCTAACTCCAAGCCCAAAATAATAGCCCTAACCATCATCATCTTACCTGCAATAAAGTTTGATGGCAAACAATGTAAAACCTTATCTCCAGGTTTCAAATTAAAAAAATCGCCGGTAGCAATCGCAGAATTTACCATGGCCTCTTTTTTAATTTTAATTTTTTTTGGTTTTCCTGTAGAACCTGATGTATTTACAATAACATAATCTTTATCATCTAACCACTGGAGCAGAAACTGACCTAATTTCTGTTGATAAGGCATGCCTTCTTTTACATAGCTATACGCTATTTCCATTAAGTCGTCAAATTTATAATTAAATCCGTCTAACTTAAATCTTACGTGTACATTCGTATAATTTGGTATCATATTTTATTCTATAATGTTATCATTTTCTTTTATAAGCTCCGTAGCCTTTCCCGTCAATTTATACTTCCAATGGGTCCATTTGTATTTCTTAGACAAAACTAATAAGAGAATTGGGAATACCACGAAAACAGGTATAAATATTTCTATAAGTCCCATTTCCGATGGGTCTGATAAATCTTTTAAAATGGAGTGTGTTTGAAATGCTGTCCAATCTGCTGTAACTAAAAGTGCCGCAAATAAGTTATTGGCAGCATGAAAGCCCAAAGCCAGCTCCAAACCTTCATCCATTAGCGTTAATATCCCTAAAAAGAAGCCTGTACCAATATAATAGACCATAATAACATACCCCAGTTTTTCTACTTCTGGATTTGCAAGGTGCATTAAGCCAAAACACACCGATGTGATGACCAATGGCAGCCATTTGTTTTTTGCCATAACGCCAATGCCCTGCATTAAATAACCCCTAAAAAGATACTCTTCAAAACTCGTTTGTAAGGGTACTAATAAAATCGCAATCAAACAAAGTATTAAAAATGGTCCTAATTGGAAGTTCAGTTCAAAATCTTGTGGATTAAAATAATAATCTATTAACACAAAGCTACTTGACACGATTCCCCAAAGGAAAAAGATAAACCAAAAGCGTTTCCAATCTATTTTTTTTCGGGCAGTTGTTAAACTAATAAAGGATTGCTTATGCCATAATTTAACAGTAAAAATAACTCCCACCAAACCAATAGCAAAAGACAAAAGCATTAAAAACAAAAACATATTGTTTCCTAAAACAGATATCATTTGAGGAATATCGGTTAAAACAGTCCCCGTTTCCATGGCTTCCAGAGCTATAGCGATACCTAATGGCACCATGCCTATACTTTGCCAAACGATAACTATTATAAAAAATCCAATTAAATACCGCCACCACTCATGCAACGATTTAAATGCCTGCGCTATATACATATATTATAAAGTTATGTGCCAATCTGTTTTATTGTTATACATTAATGCGCCATGTTTTACATGCAAAGGTGAATCAAAATTATTGCTAAACAAACTACCTGTCCCCAAACCTTGTGGCAAATCGCTGTTTTTTTGAAACGTATATTGAGCAATAGCACTTAAGCCCACATTGCTTTCTAAGGCACTGGTAATCCACCATCCTATATTTTGCTGTTCGGCTGCTTGTATCCAATCATCACTACCCTTAAAACCGCCTACCAAGCTCGGTTTTAAAATGATGTATTGTGGATGTATGGTGTTTAGCAAACTTTGTTTATCCAAATTAGAAAAAACGCCAATTAACTCTTCATCTAAAGCGATGGGTAGTGGTGTTTTTTCACATAAAAGGGCCATGTCTTCAAGTTGTCCTTGTTTAATGGGCTGTTCAATGGAGTGTAAATCAAAATCAGATAAGCGTTTCAATTTTTCTAATGCTTCATAAGGTGAAAATGCACCATTAGCATCTACACGCAATTCTATATCTTTAGAAGTAAACTGTTTTCTAATGGATTTCAAAAGATTTATTTCGGTTTGAAAATCGATGGCTCCTATCTTCATTTTAATACATTTGAAGCCCGCATTTATTTTCTCTTCAATTTGCTGTTTCATGAAGCTTTCACTGCCCATCCAGATTAATCCATTAATGGGAATAGAAGCTTCCCCTTTTGTAAATGCAGATGGAAACAACTCGAATTTATATTGACTTTCAAGAGATTTAAAAGCCATATGTAGCCCCATTTGGATGCTAGGAAACTCAGTTAAAGCATCTAATAGATAGGCCAATCCTTTATGGATATTTTCACAAGTCCATTTTATTTTACTTTCATAATCTGGCCTGTCATCTATAGATAATCCTCTAAACAAACCACACTCTCCAACACCTTGCTTTTCTTCGGAATTTAAAATAAAAAACCACGTTTCCTTAGTTTTCAAAATACCCCGTGAAGTACCACTGGCTTGCTTAAAATTTAAAATATACTTGTTGTAAGAGGCTGATATCATTTATAATTCAATAAAGTCACCAATACCCAACAACATCAAATCTTTTTCTTTTTCGAAAAATTTTCGCTTAGCCTCTTCATGGTCAATTTCTATATATCCAAACGTATCGTAATGGCAGCCTAAAATCTTATCGCATTCTATAAAATCACTTGCAAGAATAGCATCATGGATTCCCATAGTAAAATTATCGCCTATAGGTAAAATAGCTAAATCTAATTTAGTTTGTAAAGGGATAAGTTTCATGTCATAACTAAGTGCTGTATCTCCTGCGATATAAATATTCTTATGTTCCCCCTCGATAACAAAACCACCTGGTTGCCCTCCGTAGCTTCCGTCTGGGAATGAGGATGAATGGATTGCATTAACATATTTAAGGGTTCCAAACTCAAAATCCCAAGAACCACCATGATTCATAGGATGACCTTCTATACCTAATTTCTCAAAATATCCTACTATTTCAAAATTAGATATAACAATGGCTCCAGTACGTTTTGCAATAGCTTCAACATCTAAGATATGATCTTGATGGGCATGTGTGACCAGAATATAGTCGGCTTTAAGAACTTCAATATTTATATGCGATGCTTTAGGGTTTTCAGAAATATAAGGGTCTACCAAAATGTGGATATCATTTACTTCTATCCCTAAACTGGCATGACCGTAAAATGTGATTTTCATAATTATGATTTAGATAAGAAAAATACGAAAAATTATTAAAATAGCTGCCCAATTCCCATTAGAATAGCTAGAAAAAAGGTAGTTAGCGCTAGTTTTTTTAGCTCAGGATCTAGACTTTTGGGATTATGGTTATTGTATACTTTTTTAAGGTGAAAAAACAAAGGCACATAAGTTACCATGAACATCAAATTAAAAGGAGAGGTATAATAAACCACCCCGAACAAGAAAGATAAAATTAAGGCAAAAACAACCAATATAAAATGATAAATTTTAACGTTTTGTTCCCCTAATTTTACTGCCAATGTTATTTTATTTGATTTCTTATCTGAAATTCGGTCACGCATATTGTTTAGGTTTAACACTGCCGTACTTAGAAGTCCTATGATACAACCCGGTATAACCACTATAAAGTCGATTTTTTTCGCATATAACACATAGCAGCCCGCAACACTTACCAACCCAAAAAAAACAAACACAAATATATCGCCTAAGCCTCGATAACCATATGCCCTACTTCCAACAGTATATTGAATAGAAGCAACAACACTAAGAATCCCTAAAGCGAGAAAAACAGACGTTAGTATAATATAATCGGTTCCAAAGGCATAAAATATAAGTCCAAACGAAAGCCCTATAGCCACTACAATGTTTATTTTAATGGCTTTACGCATGCTTTCCGGACTTATTTTTCCACTTTGAATAGCACGTTGCGGACCAATTCTATCTAAATTATCCGTACCTTTAATACCATCACCATAATCGTTGGCCAAGTTTGAAAGTATTTGTAAACTTAAAGTAGTGAGCATGGCCAAAATGAAGATCCCCCAATTAAAGAAACCCTTATGTTGAGCTAAAAAAGAAGCCAATATAATTCCTGAAACAGAAAGCGGTAAAGTTCTTAAGCGCATTGAAGATATCCACATCGAGATATTATTCATTATGGAATCCATTTTTTATTAAAATTAGGTTTGCGTTTTTCAAGAAAGGCATTGCGTCCTTCCGTAGCCTCTTCTGTCATGTATGCTAAACGAGTGGCTTCGCCTGCAAAAACCTGCTGCCCCACCATACCATCGTCTGTTAAATTCATAGCAAACTTAAGCATTTTTATAGACGTTGGCGATTTGCCCAAAATTTCCTGAGCCCATTCATAAGCAGTCGCCTCTAAATCCTCATGAGGCACTACAGCATTTACCATACCCATATCGAAAGCTTCTTGAGCCGAGTAGTTTCTTCCTAAAAAGAAAATTTCTCGAGCTTTCTTTTGTCCTACCATTTTCGCTAAATATGCAGAGCCATAACCTCCGTCAAAACTAGTAACATCGGCATCGGTTTGTTTAAATATAGCATGCTCCTTGCTTGCTAATGTTAAATCGCAAACTACATGTAAACTATGCCCGCCCCCAACAGCCCAGCCAGGCACCACTGCAATTACGGCTTTAGGCATAAAACGAATGAGACGCTGTACCTCTAAGATATTGAGGCGATGATACCCATCTTCACCCACATAGCCCTGATGTCCTCTTGCTCTTTGATCGCCACCACTGCAAAACGAGTATACTCCATCTTTACTAGACGGCCCCTCGGCAGATAATAAAACCACACCAATATTCACATCTTCATTGGCGTTATAAAAAGCATCATATAGTTCAGTTGTCGTTTTAGGCCTAAAAGCATTACGTACGTCTGGTCTGTTAAATGCTATTCTAGCTACACCATTGTATTTTTTATAAGTAATATCTTCATATTCCTTAACTATTTCCCATTTCGGTATCTCCATCATAAATATTTTAGTCAAAATTAATTTTTATTTTAGTATTAAGCATGATAAGTGTTGAGAAAATAAACCTCATACTTTTCCAAAACTTTTATTAGTAGGGTTAAAAACGATTTGAGTTAAAAGCAAAAGCTATATTATCAATAGCATACAAAGACAACAAAAAAAATAATTATAAAAAAATATTTTCCTATAACTCAAGAATTATATTATATCTTTGCATTAATTTTAACAGTTATTTTAGTACTTAATGATAAACTTATATTGTTTTATCGATTAAATTGGCTTTTAACCAGAACCAAACCTGCTTTCAGAAGATTAACCCCAGCAAATATGTTATCTACCATTACTATTTCTATTCTCGTTCTCATTATAGTAAACCTATTATTACTAAAATTTAGTTGTAATAAAATAGTGAAGTTTAAAAAGACTAATAAAAGGCCTTTAGTATTAAACACAAAAATCACCATTGAACAGGAGGAACAAGAACTTTCTCCAACAGGGAGTTAGTTTTACTAAAATGTCCATTTCCAAACCAGTACCCTCTATTAGCACTTAATGGTGATGGATGGCCACTAGTTAAGATATGATGTTTTTTAAGGTCTATTAGCTTCGTTTTCTGCTTGGCATACCCACCCCAAAGTAAAAAAACCACATGTTCTTTTTTATCGCTAATGGCTTTAATAACCGCATCTGTAAATGTCTCCCAACCTTTTTTCTGATGGCTCCCCGCTTGATGTGCCCTTACCGTTAAAGTAGCATTTAATAACAAAACACCCTGTTTTGCCCAGTGTGATAGGTTACCGCTTTCTGGATATTTTATTCCCAAATCTTTTTCAATTTCTTTAAATATATTTACAAGTGAAGGCGGATGCTTTATTCCGCTATTTACAGAAAAGCACAATCCATGAGCTTGCCCAAATCCGTGATAAGGGTCCTGGCCTAAAATGACCACCTTAACATTTTCAAAAGGGCAATACTTAAACGCATTAAAGATTTGATTTTCCGGCGGGAAACACGTATGTTCTGCGTATTCTGCATTTATAAAATCCGTTAGAGTCTGAAAATAAGCGGACTCAAACTCTTTTTCCAAATAAGGCTTCCAACTTTCATGTATATTCATGTGCTATAAATTAAAATCGAACTAAAATAATATTATCTTTAGTCATTGAAAAATAAATTCAGCTTTGATACCTTTTAAGTTTCCAACCCCTCAAACCATTTTGCTTATTATTGCAGCAATGGTAGCTACGCTTACCTGGTTTGTTCCGGCAGGCAAATACAGTACATTAAGTTTTAATCCCTCTGAAGGTGTGTTTATTAAATCTGATTTTAAAAAAACGCACACCCTTCCTGGTACCCAGAAAACCTTGGACGATTTGCATATTAAAATCCCTCTAGAAAAATTTACAAATGGTGATATATGGAAGCCTGTAGGCATCCCTAATAGTTATAAACAACTGGAGCCTAAACCCCAAGGGCTTGTAGAATTTATAAAATCGCCTATTAAGGGCATTGTACAAGCCGCAGACATTATTTTTTTAGTGCTTTTTATCGGGGGTATTATTGGCATAATGAACTATACCGGGGCTTTTGAGGCTGGTATTTCATGGCTTGCAAGAACACTTAAAGGGCACGAGTACTTACTTATTATTATGGTTACTGTTTTAATTGCAATTGGGGGCACCACTTTTGGACTTGCAGAAGAGACCATTGCCTTTTATCCCATTCTTATCCCCATCTTTTTAGCTGCAAAATATGATGCTATGGTTGCATTAGCTTCTATATATATAGGATCTTCGGTGGGTACGATGTGCTCTACCACCAACCCTTTTAGTACTATTATTGCGTCTAATGCAGCTGGAATTAATTGGACTACAGGATTAACGTCGCGTTTTATAATGCTAGGAATAGGCACCCTAGTTTGTATTCTATATATTATTTATTATGCCCAAAGGGTGAAAAAAGACCCTACTAAATCTATCATTTTTGAACAAAAAGAAGCGATTGAAAAACGCTTCGGAAACTCCACTAGCACAGCACACAAGCTCACTACTCGATTACGCCTAATATTAATTGTTTTTAGTTTGTGTTTTGTCGTTATGATCTATGGTGTATCGCAATTGGATTGGTGGTTTATAGAAATGACTACCGTTTTTTTAGTGGGCGCTATATTGATAGGTATGATTGCTCAAATAAAGGAATATCTTTTTATTGATATTTTTATAAAAGGCGCTAGCGATTTACTTGGTGTAGCTATTATTATAGGTATTGCCCGTGGCATAACCGTTATTATGGATGATGGCCTAATTAGTGACACCATGTTGCACCATGCTAGCAGCATGACCGACGGCATGAATAAAGGTATTTTTATAAACGCGATGCTCTACATTTATGGAGGCCTATCTTTTTTTATTCCATCTTCTTCTGGAATGGCCGTTTTAACCATGCCCATTATGTCTCCTTTAGCAGACACCGTAGGAATTGGTCGCGAAGCTATTGTAAACGCTTATCAATACGGCATGGGCCTTTTCGCTTTTGTAAGCCCTACAGGGTTAATTCTAGCCTCTTTAGCTATTGTTAAAGTGGGTTATGATAAATGGTTAAAATTTGTGATGCCTTTGGTTATCATTTTATTGGTTTTCACAATGCTTTGGCTCACGGTTCAAGTCTATTTATAAAACAGTTTCACAGCTTTAATTATAACTGTGGTTTTTAAATAGAATTCAATCTTTTACTTAATAAAACCTAACAATTCTTACATTAAAATTCTTACTAACATCTCTTTAAGTAATTGCCCTTCTGCAGGTGCATTAGACCCCACCCCTTTGCTTTTTACATCAAATTCATGCAAAATAGCCACCACCTCACTCACTTTTCGCATGGGATAATGTCTTGCTGCCGTAATATACTCATCTACAAAATAAGGGTTTATTTTTATTGCAGCAGCCACATTGCGCGGCGATTTATCGGCCAAACCATGTAAATGTAAAAGCTGCGAAAAAAAAGTAAATAATAAAGATACAGTTACTACCATAGGATTGTCTTTTGGGTTTTCTGCAAAATAGCGAGCTATTTGATGTGCTTTCACGACGTCTTTTGATCCAACAGCCTTCCGTAATTCAAAATTATTAAAGTCTTTACTAATCCCTATATTCTCTTCTATAAGCTCTGGAGTTATTTGACTTCCACTAGGTAAAATAATTTCAAGCTTCTCCAACTCTTTACTAATTTTACTTAAATCAGTTCCAAGAAACTCTACCAACATTTGGGCTGCTTTAGGTGTAATGGCATATTTTTTTGAAGATAAGGTTCGTCTAATCCAGTCTGCCACCTGATTGTCGTAAAGTTTTTTACTTTCATAAACCACTCCATTTTTTTTAATAGCCTTATAAAGCGCCTTTCGTTTATCTATTTTCTTGTACTTATAGTTAATCACTAAAATCGTTGTAGGCTGTGGGTTATTGGCATAACCAGCAAGTTTTTCAATACTGCGCGCTAAATCTTGAGCTTCTTTAACAATAACGACTTGGTAATCGGACATCATAGGGTAACGCTTAGATGTTCCTACAATATCTTCAATACTAACATCGCGTCCATATAACACAGTTTGATTAAAGCCTTTTTCTTCTTCATTAAGAACCTTAGATTCAATAAAATCGGAAATCTTATCTATATAATAAGGTTCCTCTCCCATTAAAAAATAGATTGGCTTTAATTTGCCACTCTTAATATCGGCCACTAATTGTTTAACCTCGTCCAAAATCGTCTTAAAGTTTTTAAATTACAAACACCAAAACCCCATACAAAATATCATTGTCGGAATTTGCCATAAGGAATTGGTTATTATTATTTTGTGTTTAACTTTGAAAAAACATAAAAATACACGCTTGCAACATTTAAATTTTCCAAAGTTTTCATTTCGATTCAAAAATAGCGAAAATAAAATCTCCATTTTTGATGTTCTCCGTAAAAAATTTGTCATTCTTCAACCCGAAGAGTGGGTTCGGCAACACTGTGTCCATTATTTAGTGGAAGAAAAAAAATATCCCAAATCTTTAATTAACGTTGAAAAGGAATTAATAATCAACACCCTAAAAAAACGTTATGACATTGTGGTCTTCAACCCAAATGGAAGCATCCATTTAATTGTAGAATGTAAAGCTCCACAAATTAACATCAATCAAGACACGTTCGATCAAGTGGCACGTTATAATTTAAAGTTAAACGCTACTTATTTAATGGTCACAAACGGATTAAATCATTATTATTGTCAGATGGACTTTAAAAACGAACGTTATGAGTTTTTAAAAGATATCCCAGAATATACGATGCCGTAACCAAAGCGCTGTTGTTAGAGTATCGTTTTAAAAACATTTAAACAGCCACCACTACTAATAAAACTTTAATACCATATTGAAAATAGCCATCGTTATATTAAATTGGAACGGAAAGAAACTTTTAGAACAATTTTTACCCTCCGTTATAGCCCATTCTAAAGAGGCCATTATTTATTTAGCCGATAATGCATCTTCCGATGCGTCTGTTTCCTTTGTAAAAAACACATATCCTTCCGTTAGAATTATTCAAAATTCTATAAATGGTGGATATGCGCAAGGCTATAATGATGCCTTAAAACATATAGAAGCGGACATATTTTGCCTCCTCAACAGCGATGTTGAAGTTACCGAGAATTGGCTTCCTCCTATTATTAACCTTTTTAAAAACGAAAACAATACCGCTATTATCCAGCCCAAATTACTAGATTTTAACAATAAAGATTGTTTTGAATACGCAGGGGCTGCTGGAGGGTTTATTGACAAGTTTGGGTATCCTTACTGTAGAGGACGCATTTTTAACGCTATTGAAAAAGACACGGGACAATTTAACGATACTGCCGATATATTTTGGGCTTCCGGAGCGTGCTTATTCATTAGAAGTACCGTTTTTAATGAATTAAACGGTCTGGATCAGTATTTTTTTGCACATATGGAAGAAATCGATCTCTGCTGGCGCGCTAAAAACTTGGGATATGATGTAAAATATGTGGGTGAATCTGAAGTTTTACACGTAGGAGGTGCTACACTGAATGACCAAAACCCTAAAAAAACATATTTAAATTTTAGAAACAGTCTATTCGCCATTACAAAAAATGCTAAAGGATTTTTGTTTTTTTTAATTGGTATACGATTGATTTTAGATGGTGTTGCAGCTCTTAAATTTTTATTTGAACTGAAACTCCTTCACATTTTAGCCATATTAAAAGCCCACTTAAGTTTTTATGCTCATTTACCAAGGCTTTTAAAACAAAGAAAGGCTATAAAAAATAAAAAAAAATATTACCAAACCGCTTCTATAGTGCTTGAATTTCATCTAAATAGAAAACGGAAGTTTAAAGAATTATAACATATTAGTAAAAGTTTTGTTAAAATGCTAAAAGCGACTGAATTTTGCATATTTTTGTAATTAATCCACGAAAACTAATCCTTTAATAATTATGAAAAAAGTTCTAATACTTAGTATCTCAGCAGTGATGTTATTAAGTTCATGTGTATCCAAAAAAAAATTTACAGATCTTCAAGTAAAACAAACAGAAACTCAAGATTTACTTAATTCTGCAACTGTTAAATTAAACTCTTGTTTAGAAGAGAAAGCTTCTTTAAGCGCCAGATCTCGATCTCTAGAAGAACAAGTTGCCGATTTACGTAAATACAATGACAACTTACAGATTCTTTCTGCTAAAGGTGCTTCAAATGTTGAAAAAACATTAGAAAGTATTAAAGAAAAAGAATTAAAAATTACACGTTTACAAGATGCTCTTACTAAAAAAGACAGTGTTACTCTAGCGCTTGTAACAAGTTTAAAACGTGAAGTTGGCATCAATGATCCAGACATCGAGGTTAATGTTGAAAAAGGTGTGGTGTTTATCTCTATCGCAGATAAATTATTATTCCAAAGTGGTAGCTACAATGTAACATCTAAAGCTAGAGATGTTTTAGCTAAAGTTGCAAAAGTAGTTAACAGCAAACCAGAGTTTGAGTGTATGGTAGAAGGTCATACTGATAGTGTACCTTACAGAAAAGAACCATTATTGGATAACTGGGATTTAAGTGTTAAACGTTCTACATCTATCATTAGAGTTTTACAAGACTTAGGTGTAAACCCAAAACAGCTTATTGCTGCTGGACGTGCAGAATATGTACCGTTAGTAGATAACAATACTGCTGAAAACAGAGCAAAAAACAGACGTACTCGTATTGTTGTATTGCCTAAAATCGATCAGTTCTACGACATGATTGAAAAAGAAATGAAAAACTTAGCGGCTGGTGGTAACTAATCCGTTTTAAAACATAATTTAAAAAAGCTCAACCATAATGGTTGAGCTTTTTCTTTTAATATACAACGACACTACAAAACACTTTTTATTCAATAAATTATTAGTATTACTAAATGACTGAAAATATTAAACAGCGCGCAGCCTTAAGTGTTTATTTTTTGCTTTCTGGATTTTGTTTTGCCTCATGGGCATCAAGAATCCCTACGATTAAAATGATTTACGATTTAAATGATGCTGAATTGGGAAATTTGCTTTTAATTCTTCCTATAAGCTCTCTATTGAGCTTACCGATCTCTGGATGGTTGGTCTCAAAATTTGATAGCCGGCTACCTTTAATTGTTTCTTTTTCATTATTTTCTATTGCTTTAGCGCTTATTGGGCTTTCCAATTCTTTATGGATATTAAGCATTGCTCTTTTTTTATTTGCCTTTAACATGCGTATCATCAATATTTCTATAAACACTCAGTCTTTAACCGTACAAAAAGGCTTTCCAAAAAAAATAATAGGATCTTTTCACGGTATTTGGAGTGGTGGAGGCTTACTTGGTGTAGGCTTTTCAACACTAATGGTTAAAACGGATGTTTTAGTAGCAACCCACTTAATGAGCGTGGGCTTGTTTTCTTTAGTGATTTCCTTTATAGCCTATCCTTTTCTTTTGAAAAATGACAAGTCTCCCCATGGAAATAAGCTCATTTTAGGAAAACCAGACAAAACCATCATGCTATTAGGGCTTATCATCTTTTTTGCTGCGGTTTGTGAAGGCGGCATGTTCGATTGGAGTGGTGTATATTTTAAAGAAGTTGTTAAGGAAGAGATTTTTACTTTAGGCTATCTCATTTTCATCTTATTTATGACGCTTTCAAGATTCTTTTCAGATAAGCTCATGGATTACATTGGAATGAAAAAATTATATATTTTAAGTTCAGTTTTCATATCCTCAGGTATTTTAACTGCTATTATTTTCCCATATTTTTGGCCAGCTCTTATAGGGTTTAGTATTGTAGGCATTGGTGTTGCAGCTATTTTCCCCATGACCTATATGCTTGCAGGAACCTCTAAAAAATACTCTCCAGGTATGGCCATTTCCATTATTACCACCTATGCTATTGCCGGTATGCTCGTGGGACCACCTCTTTTAGGGTACATCGCACATACATTTAATCTAAAAATGTCCTTTTTGTTATTTGTGTTTTCTGGATTAATGTTTATTCCTATCTCCCAACTGTTTTTTAAGTTAAAAGAAGAACAAAGCGAAGGCAAGCAAGGGCTTTAATATATTTACTACATAAGGTAAAGGGAAGCATCTGGAATAAAATTAAAATATTTCCAAACTTCCTTTTCCTTTCCTAATAATTACCGGTTCAGTTTCCGAGAGATCAATAACCGTAGAAGCCTCGTTATCACCATAGCCTCCATCAATAACTGCATCTACAAGTTTATCCCACTTTTCTAAAATAAGCTCAGGATCAGTAGTGTACTCAATCACTTCGTCATCATCATGTATAGAGGTTGAAATAATAGGGTTCCCCAGTTTTTTTACAATTTCCAAAGCAATGTTATTAGCCGGTACACGAATACCGACTGTCTTCTTCTTTTTAAAAGGGTTTGGTAATGTTTTCGAACCTGGTAAAATAAAAGTATAAGGTCCTGGAAGGGCTCGTTTTAATATTTTAAAAACAGACGTGTCTATTTGTTTTACATAATCGCTTATGTTACTTAAATCGTGACAAATAAAAGAAAAATTTGCTTTCTCAAGTTTCACTTGCTTGATTCTTGCTATTTGTTCTAGAGCTTTTAAATTATTAATATCGCAGCCCAAACCATATACCGTGTCTGTAGGATATATGATAAGCCCTCCTTTTTTAAGAATAGCGACAACCTTATCGATTTCCTTCGGATTAGGGTTTTCCTCATAAATTCTAAAATATTCAGCCATAATAATTATCTTGTCATTTCTTTTACAATGTAAAAATTATTTTCCTTATGAAAGCTATCAAACCTGTATTCTTCTATATAATTGTTGGTTTAACAACTTTTAGTTGCTCTAAGGATACCGACAACACGACCATCTTACCCTTAGTAGAGCCCTATCATGAACAAGATGTTTATTATGGACCGGGTAAAGATCAAAGTTTTGATATTTATTTACCTGCAAATAGAAATAGCGATACAAAAACGATAATTTTAGTGCACGGTGGCGGTTGGTCTGGTGGCGACAAAAAAGACATGAACGCTTTTAAAGATTTGATATTACAAGAATTCCCTAGTTTAGCCATTGTTAATATGAATTATCGTTTGGCAGACCATGTACACGCGCCTTACCCCATGCAAATAGATGATATTACAACGGTGGTAGATGAATTAAAAAATAGAAAAAACGATTATAATATTTCTGAAAAAATAGGTTTTATAGGGACTAGTGCTGGTGCACATTTAGCATTGTTATGGAGCTATGCTTTCAGCACCCATAAAAATGTAGAGATGGTATGTAGCATGGTAGGCCCTACTAATTTTACAGACCCTGCATATTTAAACAATACCAACCCCGAATTACAAGGCATGATAGACTTATTTGGTATTAAGCCAGAGATACCATTTCTAAAAAAAATAAGCCCTTATCACCAAGCCACGGCATCTTCTCCCCCAACCATACTTTTTTACGGCGCTAAAGACCCTTTGATTCCTGTAACCCAAGGTACAGCAATGCGAGATAAACTAATAAGCTTAAACGTAAGCCATGAGTTTATATTATATTCAAATGGCGGCCATGGATGGGTAGGCCCAGATTTACTAGATACCTGGATTAAATTAAAAACTTTTATGCAAGCACATCTTTAATATATTAAAAAGACTTAACCAACAACTTCCAGTTTAGCAAACCTTAATAATAATTTTTTAACTCCGCCATGCTGGAAATTGATTTCTGCTTTTACGTCTGCTCCAGTACCTTCTATTTTTATAACTTCTCCTGAACCAAAACGCATATGTTTTACAATATTTCCAACGGCTAATTTACTATCGAATAAGGCTGTATTACCATTTGTCTTTTCTACAGGTTTTAAATTTTTAGGCGTGGTTACTTGAAACTTTTCAGGGTCAGGTTTAGAACTGCCCTTTTTTAACACAGCTTGTTTAGCTGGCTTATATCTAATCTTATTAGGATTTACAGGTGTATGCCCTTCTGCATCACCAAAAATATCGGCACTAAGCATAGGATTGAAGCGACGCTCTTCTATAGGTGTTACAATATCCAAGTATTGTTCATCTATTTCCTCTATAAAACGGCTAGGCTCAGAATCCACTAACTTTCCCCATCGGTATCTTGATAAGGCATAGGTTAAATAGGCTTGTTTTTCAGCACGGGTAAGCGCCACATAAAACAAGCGCCTCTCCTCCTCTAGCTCGCTACGGGTACCCATACTCATAGCACTTGGAAACAAATCCTCTTCTAGTCCAACCACAAACACACAAGGAAACTCTAAACCTTTAGCTAAATGTATAGTCATTAATGCTACATGGTCGCTATCTCCTTTATCGGCATCCAAATCTGTGGCCAGCGCAACATCTTCTAGAAATTCGGCCAAAGAACCTGTAGTGTCTGCAATTTCTTTTTGCCCTTCTACGAAATCTTTCATTCCGTTTAAAAGCTCTTCAATATTTTCCATTCGGGCAACACCTTCTGGCGTTCCGTCTTTATTAAGTTCTTTTATTAAACCACTAGTTCTTGTTACATGTTCTGCCAGCTCGAAAACATCGGCCGTTTGATTTAAAACCTGATAACTTTCTATTAAGGTTATAAAATCCTGGAGTTTGTTTTTTGTTCCTGAATTGATCTTAACATTCGTTTTATCGATGTTTTTCATCACTTCAAAAATAGTTCTATTATAACCATTTGCAGAAACAATCAATTTATCTATAGTAGTCTGTCCGATACCTCGAGGCGGAAAATTAATAATACGTTTTAAAGCTTCTTCATCTGCTGGATTGATAATCAAACGCAAATAAGAAAGCACGTCTCTAATTTCCTTACGTTGATAAAAAGACACCCCTCCATAAATTCTATAAGGGATATCTCGTTTTCTTAAAGCATCTTCAATAGAACGGGATTGTGCATTGGTACGGTACAAAATTGCAAAATCGCTATTAAGCAATTGATTGTTCATTTTCTGCTCCCAAATGGTACTGGCTACATAACGCCCTTCATCACCATCGGTTAAAGAACGATTTACTTTTATTTTCGCCCCTTCATCATTAGCTGTCCAAACCACTTTATCGAGTTTGGTTTCGTTTTTTTCGATAATGGAGTTAGCCGCATTAACGATATTTTTAGTCGATCGGTAGTTTTGTTCTAAACGGAAAACCTTAACATCATCGTAATCCTTTTGGAAATTGAGAATGTTATTAATATTGGCGCCACGGAAAGCGTAAATACTTTGTGCATCGTCGCCCACGACACATATATTTTGAAATTTATCGGATAGCGCTCTAACAATTAAGTATTGTGAGTGGTTGGTATCTTGATACTCATCTACCAGAATGTATTTAAATCGGTTTTGATATTTCATCAATACTTCAGGAAAACGCGTTAAGAGCTCATTGGTTTTCAACAGCAAATCATCAAAATCCATAGCTCCAGCTTTAAAACAACGCTCTACATAGGCTTTGTAAATATCGCCCAACCGCGGTCGCCTGGCCATGGTATCGGCCTCAATCAGTTCTGGATTCTGAAAATAAGCACGCACGGTAATTAAACTATTTTTATAAGAGGAGATTCTAGAACGTACAGCTTTATATTTATAAAGGTCCTTGTCCAGATTCATTTCCTTTATAATGGATGCTATTAATCTATCGGAATCTTGAGTATCATAGATAGTAAAGTTACTGGGATAGCCCAGCCTATCGGCCTCTATACGTAAAATTTTGGCAAAAACCGAGTGAAAGGTGCCCATCCATAGGTTCTTGGCTTCACTGGTTCCTACAATTTGGGCGATACGCTCTTTCATTTCACGCGCTGCCTTATTCGTAAATGTCAACGACAAGATATTAAAGGGATCTACACCCTGACTCATTAAATACGCAATGCGATACGTTAAAACACGCGTTTTTCCAGAACCAGCACCTGCAATAATTATCATGGGGCCATCTTTCTGGATGGTAGGCTCTAATTGTGCCTCGTTTAATTGGCTTAAATACTTCTCCAAATCCTTTTCATTTTAAACCGTGAAATTAACCAATGTTAGGCTTTTAACCCCGTAGATTTATTAATAATTATAAACATAGTAGTTTAATTTTTATCCTTTTCTTTACCATCGCCTGTCATGGCATTCATTAATCCTCCTTTTAGATTGAGCCACAAATAGTTAAACACAGATTTATTTTTAGCACGTTCAATGTCAGATTTTGAACCATGTCTAAAATCTTCAGCTTTATCCTTACTATCCTTGGACACAAAAATATTTACAATGCTAGACAAAAACTTGTTTTTCTCTTCACCATTTTCCTTTAAGATAATAACATCAAAATCATCATAATTCAATTTTAAATCGATATGCCCCTTTTCTTCATTTGCATTCAAGGTAAAATACGTTTTATTGATTTCACCTTCCAATCGCACATTTAAATTGGGCTCCATAAATTGATTCATGCTATCGGCATTTAATTTTCCCATTTCAGCTTTAAACACAAATGCATCACTGGTGTCGTTGATGTCGAAATCCCATTGCACATTTATAGGGCTATTGTCCATAAAAATAGCCTTTACGTTTACCGAGGTAACCGCTTCATCTGGTTTATAGGTATTGCTCAAGTTTTTTATTTGAGCATTTAATTTTGAAAACAAAAGCTTTCCACCTGTGGTTTCTTCATTTACTTTTTCCGTGTAAGTAATAGATGTATTGTTTAAAAGCACAGTACTTAAAGTCATATCAAACTTTAAGTCTCTTAACATTTTACTGTACAAGGGCTTATAGCTCATATCATCTTCCACTAGCTTGTCTCTAAATATTTTGAAATTAGGCTGATACACATCCATACGCTCACTTTTGAAATAAAACAAGGAATCCTGTGCGATACCGAAATCCTGTTTTTGTATTTCAATAGAATCGACACGCAAATTATAATGATCGCGTTCCACAGGGATCATGCTGGAAAGTTTTGATTTAGAATACTTCGTTTGCACACGAAGTCCCTTAAATTTAGAAAAGTTGGGGTGCACATCTATATGCTCTAAAAAGAGATTCTCATAGTCGCTCACTTGATAAAAAACATGCTGTGATGACATAGCAAAGTCCTTATAGGTTATGGGCTGTTTGGGGTTAGATTGGCTAATCTGCAATCCCTCTATTCTTAAATCTATTTTTTTTGAATCCAACATCAAAGAATCATTGGAAACAGTACGAATTTCCACTTCACCTTTATGGATTTGGAAGCTATGGACTTTAATTAATTTGTTCAAGCTGTTCTTGAACGCATCATTATAAGATTTGGATTTTACTAAATCGTTATGATAGTATTTCATCTTAGGCTGACGTAAAACGATGTTTCCTAGGGTAATTTCATCATTAACAAGATAGTTCCAATATCCAAAGTCTGTTACAGAAAAATGCTCCAATTCTATTTGGGCATTTACGCTATCTGTAGTCTTCCCATAAATTACAATCTGTGGATGCTCTAATTCTAAATTCCCTTTTAGGGTATTAATTTTAAGTGATTTGTACTTAATTTTTATGTTTTCAGGAGCTTCTGCAATTTGACTTTCAAGTTTATGCTCCACCACCGCGTTGAGCACGAAAACACATATAATTAGAACCACCATTACCCCAATGGCTACAAGGAGTCCTTTTTTAACTTTTTTGTTCATAATTTAAAGATAGATATTCTATACATGCATTACAATTTATTTTTAATAAGTTAACATATTTAACGGGCTTGATTTTAAGCTTACAGCTCCTTGTTATTTAATGATTTTAAAAAACAGATTCAGAAGCATTCGATAAAAAGCAGGTTTTATAAAACAAATCTTTCATCTTTACATATTTTCTTGCAGGATAAATACAAACCTATTAAGTTTGTATTTAAACTATTTTTTTATGGAAGCCCAACGCATCATTGACCTCTTTTTATACGCCATTCCTACTTTAATTACAGGAATAATTGCGTTTTATTTTTTTAAAGAACACACCAAAAACGAAGATGGCAGAAGGCGCTTCTTGTTAAAAAAAGACTTACAGATCAATGCCATGCCACTACGCCTTCAGGCTTATGAACGAATGGCCCTATTTTTAGAGCGTATTGTTCCTGCAAAACTATTAATTAGAGTAATTCCAACTTCTTCTGATAAAGAGCCTTATGAAGCTTTACTTATAGATAGTATCGAACAGGAATTTGAGCATAATTTATCTCAACAAATCTACGTAAGCGATAAGTGCTGGAACATCATTACCGCAGCCAAAAACGCCACTATACAAATGATAAGAAAAGCGAGCTTATCTGAAAAAACAGACACTGCCAATAAGTTAAGAGAGGTTATTTTAACAGAAATGATGGAGCGTCGCTCTCCTAGTGATGCTGCACTTTCCTTTATAAAAGATGAAGTTTCTGATTTATGGTAACCACCCCATCGGCTATTAATCCCTATGCCTTAAGAATCCATCCGTAACTCGTTAGCCATATGATTCTCGTCTTTGCTTTTTGCATAATCGTAGCCTTGTTGCCACCAAGATACCATGAGTTTTTTATTAAAAATAAGAGAGTTTTCGGTAAGTTTTGATGGGGTATAATATAAATTGAGCTTTACCTCTTTATTAATTGCCGCTAATTTTCCAATAAGAATATCGCTTCGCTCTACTTGGTCTAGTAAATGGCCAAAAAGATTAAGCATCAAGGAAAAAGGGTTTTTACCCAAGACTTTCATGTACTCCATATTCTCCGACTCTAAAACCACAGCATCAATTTCTGTTGCTCCACGTTGGATAGCCTCCCTAATAGGAACGACACACCCAAAAGCACCATCGGCATATTCAAAACCATCTACTTTAGCAAGCGACATAAAAGGAATATAATTGCAGGAAATCCATATCCAATCACAAAACTCATCATAAGAAAAATCTTTTATAGACTTATACTCTACCCTATTTTTGGATAAATTTGAAACCGTAACGACCACATCCTCTTTAGTTGCTCTTATTATATTATATTCCTCCTCGGTAAAATGCTTTTTCAAATAGCGCTTTAAGGCTTTACTCTCCCCAAAAGTCCGTTTCTTTTTCACAAACTGCCATAATGAGTTTAAAAAGTTTATAGATACAAACTCCCTATCTCCTTCTTTACGAATATTAAAAGGGCTAACACTAAAAATATTTCCCTGTTTCACATTCGTAAAGACATGGTATATTTTATCGATTTTTCCTGCAGCGATATGGGGCACTAACAAGCTTCCTGTAGAAGTCCCCAAGAACAAATCGTACTCATGTCCTTTTTCTTTGATTAAGTACTCTGCTACACCTCCTGCATATGCGCCTTTGCTACCTCCGCCTGATATTACTAATGCTCTCATATATTAATTTTCTAAAGGACTGATTTCTTCATTTTTGAATTTAGCAAAATTATAGCCACTTTGCCACCACTCCGTCATTTTTTCCTTATCAAAAATCAATGAATTTGTTGTTAAGATGGTTGGAGCATAGTAAAAGTTGATAATAGCGTTATTATGTGTCGCTACAAATTTGCCGATTTTAATATTTTGCGATTCTATACGATCCAACATAAAACCAAACATATTGGTTATTAATGAGAAAGGATTTTTTGTGGGCATTCTGTTCAATTGATTGATTTCCGTCTGTAAAATAATGGCATCTACTTCTCTTGCGCCACGACTAATAGCCTCCTCAATAGGTACCATGTTCCCCATACCACCATCGGCGTACTCGCAACCCTCCTTTTTAGCCAAGGTCATAAATGGGGTGTAATTGCAGGAAATCCAAACCCAATCACAGAAATCATCATATTCAAAATCACTCAACATTTTATATTCCACTTGATTGAGCGATAAATTAGAAACCGTTACCACAATAGATATATCAGAGTTTTTCAACTCTAGAAAATCTTCAAGAGATATTGTTTTTCTTATTAGCCGTTTTAAATTATAACTTTCCCCAAATGTTTTACTTCCTTTAATAAAGTTTAAAATCACACTCATATGCTTAATAGCGATATTTTGAGTGCCATGTCTTTTTTTAATCACAAATGGACACACACTAAAAATACTGGCATTATTAACATTGGTGTAAACCGATTTTATTTTTTCTATTTTATTTAATGCCAAATGAGACACCAATAAGCTACCTGTTGAAGTTCCTATATAAAGTTGGTATTCACGCTTTAACTCTTCAATAAGATATTGTGCGACACCACCTGCAAATGCGCCTTTGCTACCTCCTCCCGAAATCACTAGTGCTCTCATTTTTTTGATTTTTTATTTAATTAAAAACAAATATTATGAAATAATATAACAATTGAAGTAAATGAGCATTAAAATCTAAACCATAATAGAGTCATTTTAAAACAACAACCACTATAACTATTGCACGTAAACTCACAAAAAGATTCTATCAATCCGCATTCTGCAAGCTTTTAGCTAATTTTGAAAACTGCCAGCTATGATGGGTTGCCGCTTCTTTTAAATTCTCTTTACAAATAGCATTACAAGCCTGTATTTGCGTTAAATACCTAAACGCATTACCCCTTATTTCATGGCCATATCTATTACTGGTATAATTTGTTAACTCCTTAAAGTACTTTGCTTTATTTTCAGGCTCAAAATCTTCGGTAATTAATGCTAGCGTTAACCAAAGTGTTCGGATATTCTTATCATTAAACCCTTGAACACCTTGTGTTCGATCTAAATATTTTTTACGCTCTTGCGGAAAATTTTTCCACAGGTTAAACAATGCTATCTCTTTCGTTATATAAGAGGCATCATTTAAAAGCGTTTCATAAGCTTCTTTTAACGCTAATGGTATTTCAGATAGTGATTGAGCGATTGTTTGACGAACCTTTAAACTGGTATTGAAATCTTCTTTTTTAAGATGGGAAGCCATTTGAAGAACCACTTTTGACTTCGCCTCATCCGACCTATTGGACATTAGGTACTCACTACATGCCACAGTATATGTACCACACGCTATATTTAAATACTCTTGAATAACATCAAATTTCTTTAAGCAGTCCATAATCACATCATACTCCAAGTCACTACTTTTTAACCAAATCTCAACAAACTCACTTAAATCCTGTGCACTCTCTTTTTCAACTTCTTTTATAAAATCATCTGTTTCCACATTTTTAAATTGATGTTTTTGTAGATACTTTTTAACTGCCCCCTTAAAAGCACGATCCCCTACTTGCTCTCGTAACAAATGCAACACCCAAGCTCCTTTTTTATAAAATGTAGCACTACTAGCCTTCGGGTCTAATAATGAAGTGCCTTGTCCTGCTTTATCTTGCGCCAACAACTCTTGGGCGTACTCGTATAGCCGCCAGTAATAATAATCCTCTCCAAAAACTTCACGTTCAGCCAACAAAGCATAATACGTAGCAAACCCTTCCTGTAACCAATGGTGGGTTCCCGAGGTTTCTGTAACCAAGTTACCAAACCATTGATGCGCGAGTTCGTGGGCATTTATATTCACATAATTTCGATCTGCGAAAGCAACAGAATCCACTACAAAAGCATCAGAAAAAATAGTAACACTTGTGTTTTCCATTCCAGCATATAAAAAATCCTTAACTGGCACTTGCTTATAATTTTGCCAGGGGTACAACACACCAATCTCTTTCTCCAAATAATCGAACATCTGTTTGGTATAGCGGTAAGTAGGCTCAAATTTTAAGGCATCTTCTGGATAATAGTACATACCTAATGCTACGCCACTCTGGGAATAAGCAACTTGTTTATCATATTTACCAATAGCGAACGCTACCAAATAACTAGACATGGGCTGTAGCATATCGTAATACCAAGTTGTTGTAGAGGCTCCTATATGCTTATCCACAAGTTTTCCATTAGCAATAACCTCGTAACTCTTATCAAACGTGATATTTAAATCAAATTCAATTTTATCATTCATATCATCAATACTTGGCAACCAATTACTGGTATACTTGCCCTGCCCCTGCGTCCATATTTGTTTTAAACCTTCACTATGCTCCCAGCCAATAAAATACAGTGCTTTTTTAGGCCGTGCTTCATAATAAAACTTAACATTATACGTTTTGTTTTTTTTAAAATTATGATGAAACCAAATTTTAGTAGAATCGTTTGAATACCTTACCTTTTCCCCATTTAAAGTCACAGAATCAAATTTCATCGCAATTGCATCCAAAAAAATCGAGTCTACCGGCTTTAATATTTTAAATTTACCCCTTACGGTTCCTAAAACCGTTCTAGCATCAACATCTAGACCAATACCCACTTTAATCGATTTAAAATCAACATATTCTGTTTGCTGTGAAAACCCAAAACAAGTCACCAATAAAAGCAAAAACACTATAATTTTATTCATATAATAAGAGATAACTGCTAATAAGACCAAAATAGCACTTTTAATCTTAAATGAAATAGCTTAAATTCGCTTTTATGTCTGTTAAACTTCAAACCCCCATAGATTACCTTAAAGGCGTAGGGCCTAATCGAGCGGATTTATTACGCAAAGAACTGGGCATTCACACCTATCAGGATTTAATTAACTTATTTCCAAACAGATACATAGACAGAACACAATATTATAAAATCAACCAATTACAAAAGAGTAATGCCGATGTGCAAGTGATTGGAAAAATAATCGAATTTAAAGAAGTTGCCCAAAAGCAAGGCAAGCGCTTGGTAGCAACATTTGTTGACGAGACTGGCACCATGGAACTGGTGTGGTTTCGAGGACAAAAATGGATTAGAGAAGGTTTACAACTCAACAAACCCTATGTTGCTTTTGGAAAAACCAATTGGTTTTCAGGCAAGTTCAGTATGGCACATCCCGATATGGAATTGCTAGAAGAACATGAAAAAAATCTTCGTGGCGCCATGCAACCCATTTATCCTTCTACAGAAAAACTGTCTAATAGAGGTATTTCCAATCGTGTGATCATTAAAATCATGCAACAATTATTTCTAGAAACTGGCGGGAAATTCGCAGAAACATTACCCGATAGTTTACGCTCGGAATTAAAATTAATGAACAAATCGTCAGCACTTTTTAATGTTCATTTTCCGAAGAGCCAAGCCCTACTTTCCAAAGCCCAATTCCGATTAAAATTCGAAGAATTATTTTATATTCAATTGCAGTTAATCATTAAGAATTTAATGCATAAGTCTAAAATAAAAGGCTTTCCTTTTAAACATGTTGGTCATTATTTCAACACGTTTTTTAAAACGCATTTACCCTTCGAATTAACGAACGCACAAAAACGCGTTCTTAAAGAAATTAGGGCCGATTTAGGAAGCCACGCCCAAATGAATCGCCTTTTACAAGGTGATGTAGGTTCGGGGAAGACCATAGTAGCATTCATGTCAATATTAATGGCACTTGACAACGGTTTTCAAGCTTGCTTAATGGCTCCTACTGAAATTTTGTCAGTACAGCACTATAATGGATTATTAGAACTATGCAACAAACTAAATATCAGCATATCACTGCTTACAGGGTCAACCAAAACTTCAATAAGGAAACAAATCCATGAAACTTTAGAAAACGGAGAATTACAAGTCCTTATTGGCACTCATGCTTTACTTGAAAATAAAGTGAAATTCCAAAATTTAGGACTTGCAGTTATCGACGAACAACATCGTTTTGGTGTAGAGCAACGAAGTAAATTGTGGAAGAAAGGACAAACAAGCCCTCCTCAATCCTCCTACGGGGAGCAAGCCAAAACTATACGCAAAAAGTTTATGACCGCTCGCCCGTCTACATATAAATTATTAATGGAACTTCAAGCTGAAAACAAAAAACACAGCACCCAAGCTGAAGCCATTTTATGGGAATGTTTAAGAAATAAAAAACTGGACCACAAATTTAGAAGGCAACACATAATTGATGAATTTATAGTTGACTTTATCAATCTAGAAAAAAATTTAATAATTGAAGTTGATGGAGGCCACCATAACACTATTGAACAAAAAGAAGCTGATAATTTACGCACACAAATTCTAAATGAAATTGGGTTTTCAGTAATTAGATTTACCAACGAACAAATAATCGGAGACATTGATAATGTGTTACGGTATATTGCGAACCGCTTGGAAAGCCTCCCTTCTGGGGAGGTTGGTGGGGCAACCATCCCGCCACATATTTTGGTGATGACTGCAACCCCCATTCCTAGAACTTTAGCCATGTCTGTTTATGGCGATTTAGACATTTCGGTAATTGATGAATTACCACCGGGAAGACAGGCTATAAAAACAGTACATCGCTATGATAAAAATCGATTAAATGTGTTCCGATTTATCCGTGACGAGATAGCAAAAGGACGTCAGATATATATCGTTTACCCCTTAATCCAAGAAAGCGAAAACATGGATTATAAAGATTTAATGGATGGTTACGAAAGTATATCACGAGATTTCCCCATGCCCGATTATCAAATATCCATTGTGCACGGTAAAATGAAACCGGCGGATAAAGATTTTGAAATGCAACGATTTATAAAAGGTGAAACTCAAATTATGGTCGCCACCACTGTTATTGAAGTAGGTGTAAATGTTCCCAACGCATCGGTAATGATTATTGAAAGTGCCGAGCGCTTTGGTTTGTCGCAACTGCACCAGCTACGTGGCCGCGTAGGAAGAGGCGCAGAACAAAGTTATTGTATCTTAATGACGGGACATAAACTAAGCAGTGATAGTAAAACCAGATTGGAAACTATGGTAAAAACCAGCGATGGTTTTGAAATTGCCGAAGTGGATTTACGACTTCGTGGCCCGGGCGACATCATGGGCACACAGCAAAGCGGCATTTTAACGCTTAAAATTGCTGATATCATAAAAGACAAAGCCCTTTTACAGCTTGCCAGGCACCATGCCAAAACCATTTTAAAACGAGATGCAACGCTATCGAGCCCTGAAAACGGGGTTATTTTAAACACCTATAAACAAATGGGCAAATACAAAAACATCTGGAACTACATTAGCTAATTTTTTTTTTGGTTCTGAAATACTTAACTACTTTTACCTAAAACACATAATATGCTTGGCTTAAAATTAAAAACAGACCCCCGATGGGTCAATATTGTAGAATCTAATATTGAAGAAATATTAACCGATCATGCGTGGTGCGAGCAAAAAGCAGCTACCAATGCTATAACCATTATCACACTTAATCCTGAACATGAAGATTTAGTAACCGAATTGTTGGCTTTGGCAAAAGAGGAACTCGAACATTTCCAAATGGTACACGACATTATTAAAAAACGCGGGTATGCATTGGGCAGAGAGCGCAAAGATAGCTATGTAAACGAGCTCTATAAATTTATGAACAAAGGAGGTAGCAGACAACAAAGTATGGTAGACAGATTATTGTTCTCTGCCATGATTGAAGCCAGAAGTTGCGAACGTTTTAAGCTTTTATCAAAAGAAATAAACGATCCCGAACTTGCTAAATTCTATCACGATTTAATGATAAGCGAGGCCGGTCATTACACTTTATTTATAGGTTTCGCTCGTAAATACGGTAAAGGAATCGATGTGGATAAGCGTTGGCAAGACCTTATAGAATTTGAAGGTGAGGTAATTCAGAATTATGGCAAATCTGAAACCATTCATGGCTAAGCACCAGTCGTAAATTACCAAGTAAAAAAAATACAATGAAATGCTTTATGTGGCAATTTCCAGGTTTTAAAATGAACATCAACACGGTTTCAAATGAAATCGAGAACATCGCTACAAATAATAGCAGAAATCATCATGCTTTTTTTGAATGCTACAATTCAATAATTTATCTTTGCCGCTCAGAAAATTTAGGATATTACAAATGAAGATTTCATACAATTGGTTAAAGCAGTTTATCAACACAGATTGGACACCAGAGCAAACCAGTGAATTGCTTACAGATTTAGGACTTGAAGTAGAAGGCATCGAGGCCTATCAATCCGTTAAAGGTGGATTAGAAGGCGTTATTGTAGGGGAAGTGTTAACCTGTATTCCACATCCAAATGCCGATAAATTAAAAATAACAACAGTAAATATTGGAGAAGCATTGCCGCTTCAAATAGTTTGTGGTGCTCCTAATGTTGCTGCTGGACAAAAAGTACCCGTAGCCCCTATTGGCACTACCCTATATACCGAAGCGGGAGAAGCTTGGACCATTAAAAAAGGAAAGATTAGAGGTGAAGAAAGTTTCGGTATGATTTGTGCTGAAGACGAGTTGGGGCTAGGCAAATCTCATGATGGTATCTTGGTTTTAGATGAAGACATCGTGGTTGGCACTGCTGTTGCAACTATTTTTGATATTGAAAACGATCAGGTTTTTGAAATAGGATTAACACCCAATAGAGCTGATGCTATGAGCCATTGGGGCACAGCTCGTGATTTAAAGGCGGGATTTGCTCAAAAAGACATTCATTCTGAACTTATCACACCATCTGTTAGCGCTTTTCGTGTAGATAATAGAACCCTTAAGATTGATGTAGAGGTTGAAGATAAAACTTTAGCACCACGTTATTGCGGAGTTACCATTTCAAACATTAAAGTAACAGAGTCCCCAAGCTGGTTACAACATCGTTTAAAGGCTATTGGGCTTAAACCCATAAACAATATTGTAGATGCTACTAATTATGTTCTACACGAGTTGGGACAACCGCTACACGCATTTGATACCGCAAGAATTTCAGGTAATAAAATTCAAGTTAAAACATTAGAAACCGGCACAAAATTTATCACTTTAGATGGTATTGAACGCGAGCTTCATGAAGAAGATTTAATGATATGTGACAATGAAAAACCCATGTGTATTGCTGGTGTTTTTGGCGGACAATACTCGGGGGTTTCTGAAACTACCACCAGTATATTTTTAGAAAGCGCTTACTTTAACCCGATTAGCATTCGAAAATCTGCAAAAAGACATGGCCTTAACACAGATGCTTCTTTTAGATTTGAAAGAGGAATCGACCCAAGCATTACCGAATATGCTTTAAAACGAGCAGCTTTATTGATAAAAGAAGTTGCTGGAGGTGAGGTTACCAGTGAAATCGTAGATGTTTATCCTAAAAAAATAGAAGACTTTCAGGTGCGTTTAACCTTTGAAAACGCAAAAAAACTAATAGGTGAAGAAATTTCCCAAGAAACCATTAAGAGTATTTTATCATCGCTAGACATTAAAGTTATTAACGTTACCGAAACAGCTTTGGGCCTAACGGTTCCAGCCTACAGAAATGATGTTCAACGGGAAGCAGATATTATTGAAGAAATCCTTAGAGTTTATGGCTATAACAACATAAATCCAACAGGTAAATTACATGCCTCTATATCTACGACTTCGCGGTTTGAGGATTATAAAATCCAGAATACAATAGGCAATTTACTAGCTGCACAAGGATTTTTCGAAACCATGTCTAACTCTCTTACCACTCCTAATTATACAGAACTAAGTGATGCCTTTAAAAAAGAGCAGAATATTGCAATAGTAAATCCTTTAAGTAGCGATTTATCAGTTTTAAGACAATCCTTATTGTTTTCTGGCTTAGAAGCTTTGGCTTTTAATATCAATAGAAAACGTAGCAATTTAAAATTGTTTGAATTTGGAAAAACTTACCATGGTTATGACGACAAGCGAGAAGAATTTAAACATCTTGCGCTATTTGCTACAGGAAGCCAATCTCCAGAAAACTGGATAAATTCAGAAAAAAAGAGTGATTTTTTCTATTTAAAAGGAAGTATCCTTGCCATTTTAGAGCGTCTGGGCATTTCTCGTTTTAACGAAACACCTAATAAAAATGATTTAATTCCTGAAGGATTGAGCTTTGGTTTAGGAAAAACCGTTTTAGTGGAGTTCGGTTTAGTTAAAAAATCCATATTAAAACATTTTGACATTTCGCAGGATGTTTTATTTGCCGATTTTAAATGGGATGCCATTTTGGAGGTTGTAAAACGTAATAAAATAAGCTTTAAAACCATTACCAAATACCCAGAGATACGTCGGGACTTCGCTTTACTTCTAAATGAAAATGTTTCTTTTGATGCTATTTATAAATTAGCGAAGAAAACTGAAAAGAAATTGCTTAAGAATATAAATCTTTTTGATGTCTATCAAGGTAAAAATCTTCCAGATGGCAAAAAGAGCTATGCCGTTAGTTTTATATTTCAAGACGATCATAAAACGCTCACAGATAAGCAAATCGATAAAATCATGAATACTCTTCAGCTTAATTTTGAAAAAGAGCTTGGAGCAGAGTTACGATAAACGACATGTGGTTAATAAAATCTATATTTTTAGCTATTGCCATAGCACTGGGCCATACAAGTATGGCCCAAAGTAATGATTCTATAAAACCACTCGACTCTACGCTTAATTCTACTTGGGGCTTATTGAAACAAGACACAAATGCAACGTGGAAAAGCGTAAAGTACTCTGTTTCGCGTCCTCTTCATTGGAAAGGCTCTGATTTTAAAAAATTAGGAATTTTACTAGGAGGAACAGCCAGCTTGTCTTTAATGGATGAAGCGTCGAATTCATTTTTCACGAGACAACACCAAGATGTCCCCAAAATAATAAGAGATTTTGGTTGGTATTTTGGCAGTCCTCAAAATTATTTTATGGCCAATGCAGGACTCTACGGCTTTGGTTTATTAACGAAAAACGAAAAAATAAGAAAAACGAGTGTTCTTATAATTTCATCTTCTATAACGTCGGGTTTAATACAAAGTATCAGTAAAACGGCTTTTGGAAGAGCAAGGCCCGGAACAGGTTACAGTCCTTACGAATTTCAGTTTCTATCAAATGAAGGCACATTTCATTCATTCCCCTCTGGCCATACGATTCTATCGGTTACCATGGCGCATGCTATAGCAAAACAATTCACGAATACATGGACTAAAGTAGCTATTTATTCGATTGGAGCAATACCGCCCTTTTCTAGGCTTACCATTAACGCCCATTGGCTAACGGATGTAGCGCTTAGTGCTGCAATAAGTGTTATTGTAGTAGATAGCATCGATAAATTTTTAAACAACAATCGCGTGTACGACACTGAACAAGACCACTCCAAAATCTCTTGGAGTTTAGCCTTTACGCCCAATCAAATTGGGGTTATCGGGAGGTTTTAACCAGCCCCTTAGCTTACCAAATCATACATATTAATAATCTGGATAAAAAACCAGAAGAGATTTAAGCCATACCTATCTAGGTTCACTTTGTTTTAAATCATACTCCCTCTTTTGTTGCCATCCAAGTTCACCTTTTAAAATGATACCCTTTTTCATTTTTTGTTTTCTTTTTTAATAATAACAAAGCGTCGTATTCTGGTAAAAGCAAAAGTGAAAATTTATTCATATATTTTTCATATCTTTAAAAAACATGCGTAAACATTCATATTATGAAAAACTCTAATTATATACGTGTTTTTACAGGAGATTTTATGGCTGTACAACGAGTATTCCTAGAGCTTGAAAGCGAAAACATTTGTGCCGTCATTAAAGATGAATCGGAATCGGGAAGATTAGCCGGTTTTGCCTCTTCAATTCAAGGTTTTCAAGATATACTGGTTCATAAAGACGAACTGGATAAAGCGCTTTCTATAATGGAAACTTTAGCTTCTAGTTTAAAAACAAAATCCTCTGAATCGCCTTTTTAATTTAACATCTAAAAAAATAAAAATTATGTCCGACTCCAATTATACAAAAATATTCACAGGAAACTTTATGATAGGTCAGCGCATTGTTGAAGCCCTAGAAAAAGTAAACATTCACGCCGTTGTTAGGGATGAAACTGAATCGGGACTTTTAAAACCGGTATTTGGAGGCTCTAATTCCGACTATCAAGACATATTTGTACACAACGATGAATTGAACAAATCTATTCCAATTGTAGAAGCCATTAATAGGGAAGCAAATAGTTAAGATACTATATATAAATATCCATCCCCCACGACGTTTTGCGGGGGGATGGATATTTATCAGCTTCTAGATTAGACCGTTACCCCATACATTTTATCGCGAATCTCCTTAATCTTTTTATCCTGCATATAATCCTCAAATGTAGTATACCGATCAATAACGCCATTTGGAGTTAACTCCACTACTCTAGTGGCTACCGTTTGAGCAAACTCATGATCATGTGTGGTAAACAACATAGTCCCCTTAAAGTTTTTAAGTGAATTATTGAATGCTGTAATACTTTCTAAATCTAAGTGATTTGTTGGTTCATCTAACATTAAAACATTAGCTCTAACCATCATCATCCTGCTCAACATACAACGCACCTTTTCTCCTCCAGACAAAACATTTGATTTTTTCAAAGCCTCTTCACCACTAAAAATCATTTTACCCAAAAAGCCCCTAAGATAAACCTCCTCACGCTCTTCTTCGGTTGTAGCCCATTGGCGTAACCAATCTACTAAAGTTAAATCGTTTTCAAAAAACTCACTATTATCAAGGGGTAAATAAGATTGTGTGGTTGTGATGCCCCAATCAAATTTACCTGCATCTGCAGTTTCCTTATTGTTTAAGATTTGATAAAAAGCAGTGGTTGCTCTAGAATCTCTTGAAAACACCACCACCTTATCACCTTTTGCTAGGTTTAAATCGATATCTTTAAATAGAACTTCGCCATCGGTAGAAGCAGCCAAGCCCTCCACATTCAATATTTGGTCACCAGCTTCTCTATCCCGATCAAAAATAATGGCAGGATACCTTCGGCTAGACCTTCTAATATCAGAAATATTCAATTTTTCAATCATTTTCTTTCTACTTGTGGCTTGCTTACTTTTTGCAACGTTAGCAGAAAAACGACGTATAAATTCCTCCAGCTCCTTTTTCTTTTCCTCAGCTTTCTTGTTTTGTTGCGCATGTTGCCTAGCTGCTAATTGAGAAGACTCATACCAAAACGTGTAGTTACCAGAATAATGGTTAATTTTCCCAAAATCGATGTCCGAAATATGAGTACATACAGCATCTAAAAAGTGACGGTCATGCGATACCACTATAACACAATTCTCATAATTGGCCAAGAAATTCTCCAGCCAAGAAATGGTTTCATAATCCAGGTCGTTGGTAGGCTCATCCATAATCAGCAAATCTGGATTTCCAAAAAGTGCTTGTGCTAAAAGTACACGTACTTTTTGTTTACCATCCAAATCTTTCATTAACGTATAATGAAACTCTTCCTTAATACCTAAATTAGAAAGCATCGCTGCGGCATCACTATCGGCATTCCAACCATTCATTTCTTCAAATCGCACTTGAAGCTCTCCAATTCTATCTGCATTCTCGTCGGAATAATCTGCATACAGCGCATCCATTTCAGATTTAATTTTGAAAAGGGGTTCATTTCCCATTAAAATCGTTTCCAAAACGGTATTAGCATCATATAAATTATGATTTTGCTCTAAAACAGACATGCGTTTTCCGGGTTCCAAATGCACTTGTCCTGCAGTAGGATCCATCTTTCCCGAAATGATTTTTAAAAATGTAGATTTCCCAGAACCATTTGCGCCAATGACGCCATAACAGTTTCCGTTATTAAAGGTTGTGCTTACTTCATCAAAAAGAACACGTTTTCCAAATTGAACCGACAGATTTGATACTGATAACATAGCAATTATTTTATTTTTTGCAAAAGTAAAAAAATTAAGCCTCTAACACGACACTTCCTTTACTTATTTTTAGACACTTAACACTGGTTAAACATTTAACAGCGCATTAACAGCACCTTTTAAATGCAAGGCATATTTTTGTATATAAATTATGCCTATTTTTAGGCATTAAACAAGTTATTACAATATGAACTAAGGTTAAACGCCCGTTCATTGATGAAGGCTTGATGGTGTATCATACCGGATCTATTTCTATAAAACATAGGCAACAAATGAAAATTTATTTTTGGCTTCCCATCCTTATTATTTCCCTTGTAAGTTGCAAAACCGATTCTAATGAAAACGATGGTGATGTAGCATATCTTGGAGGGGAAATAATTAATGCAAATACAAATTTTGTCGTGCTTTTAAAAGGCGAGATGGTATTGGACAGTATTATACTTGATGACTCTAATAGGTTTTTATATAAAATTAAACATTTGAGTCCGGGGCTATATACATTTAGGCATGGCAGTGAAATACAAATGGTGCTTCTAGAACCCAAAGACAGTATTATATTTAGACTCAACACCTTAGAATTTGATGAATCTTTGGTTTATACTGGAGATGGTGCTAGAAAAAACAACTATTTTATTAATGAGTTTTTAGAAAATGAATTAACCGAACCTGATATTTTTAAATTTTCACAATTAGAACCTAAAGCATTCGAAAAAAAGTTAGACTCTGTTAGAGCTTCTAGAGTTAAAAAATATCTGTATTTCACGAAAAAACATGAAACCTCCGAGTTGTTTAAAAAAATAGCTCAATCTAATATCGATTATAAATACTATACCAGTAAAGAAATTTATCCTTTTGTGCATTATGGAGAAGGCAAACATAATATTATAAATGCACTGCCAGATGACTTTTATAGTTATAGAAAAAAAATTGATTACAACGATGATTTCCTAAAGGACTATTTCAATTACAATGCTTTTTTAAGATCTAGTTTTAACAATTTAGCACTAAAAAAACACTTCACACACACTAAAGACTGTCACATAAAAAGAAGCTCTATTTGTTACAATCTAGATAGACATCATTTAATTGATAGCTTGGTGACCAATAAAACCATAAAAAATAATTTATTATTTTATAACACGATGTCTTTTTTGGCCAGAAACCAAAATATAGACGGACATGATAGCGTTATCCAATCGTTTTTAGAAAAGAACACCAACGAAGAAAATAAAGTTCTAGTAACAGATTATGCTGAATCTTTAAAAAAATTAAGGCCCGGAGAGAACTTCCCCAGCATAGATGTTATTAATCATGAAAATAAAGTATTTAACAGTAATGCTTTAATAACTTCTCCAACCGCTATCTGTTTTTGGTCCCATGCCTTTTATGAGCATTTTAAGAGAAGTCACGATAAAATTAAGGATTTAAGAAAAAAGTATCCTGAAGTCAATTTTATAATTATAAATATTGATGATTATAGTACAGAAAGATGGGTCTCGACTTTAGAAAAAAACAGGTTTTCTGTAAAAAATGAATACCAATTTAAAGAGCCAGAAAAATCAAAACATTTATTGGCCATACATCCCATGACCAAAGTTATCATTGTTAACAAACACAATAAGATAGTTAATAACAATGCAAATATTTTCAGTATTGGTTTTGAAGAGGAACTTTTAGGATTAATCAATCAATAATCTCTCATATCAACAGAAAAGCCCCAACTTTTATTAAGTTGGGGCTTTTTTTATGGTAACTCTATTATTTAAGCCGATGTTAAAAATTTGATTTTTAGCTACATTTTATTAGCTCTTCCATTATAAGTCACAACACTATTCCAAGCCTTACATTTAAAAAAGCTGCTAACTTTTAATTCAACTGCAATTGCTTCCTTTGCTTCCTTTGCTTCCTTTTCGATATATCAAAACATTTACATTAAATCAGTTATTGAGTGTTTTTTGAGCGTTTTTGAGTTGTTGGTCTATATTCTTATATGGTTGGTATAAATTGTTTTTTTATCTATTTCTACGAAAGTAAATTCACCTTATTTTTAATTTGCTCCAAAACATAGTACCCATGACATTACAACCTAGTCCCGATATCGATAGAGGACCTATAAGTGATATGATACACATCATACGTTATCAGTATAAAAAACATAATCATCTCTGCTTTTAAAGGGGTTATACTGTGGCTTATTAACTCAAATGGAATTTTCACAAACGAGTATGTTTAATGATTTTAACTGCACAGAAGTTAATGACCCAGCATTAGCAACATTCAATAAATAGCACTAAGAGTATAACATGTAATCCATGCCGATGCATATCGAAAATAAACCCCGAATATTAACCTATAAATAATTTTAAAATGAGAACAATCAACACTTTATTTTTTCTACTCTTTTTTATGAAGGCAGCACCAGAAATGGGTGCTCAAAATTGGAATTTAGTCTGGCAGGATGAATTTGATACTGGTATTAGCTCGGACTGGGTATTTGAAACAGGAAATGGCTATTCAGGCTGGGGCAATAATGAGTTACAATATTATCGCCGAGAAAATGCAACTGTAGAAAACGGACAATTGGTTATTACTGCTAAAAAGGAAACGTATGGTGGATATAACTATACATCCGCCAGAATGAAGACCCAAGGAAAAAAAAACTTCAAATATGGTAAAATTGAAGCAAGAATCGCTTCACCTTCAGGGCAAGGCCTATGGCCTGCTTTCTGGATGTTAGGAAGCAACATAACTTCTGTAGGATGGCCTGCGTGCGGCGAAATAGATATAATGGAACACGTAAATAACGAACCAGATTCTTATGGAACAATCCATTGGCAGGATAATAATGGTGCTTATGCTTCTTATGGTGGGCATACCGCAGTGAATGTTAACAATTACCATGTATACTCAATAGAATGGGACGAGAATAATATTAAATGGTTTGTAGATGGAAACCAATTCCATGACGTTAATATAAGTAATGGCATTAACGGAACAAGTGAATTTCATAATGATTATTTTCTACTATTAAACTTGGCTATTGGCGGTAATTGGCCTGGATTCTCTATAGATGAGAGTAAATTACCAGCTCGTATGTTGGTAGATTATGTTCGTGTGTACGAAAGTGACACTAATGGAGGGGGTGAAACATCCAGTCAATTAATTGAAGCAGAAAACCATACCTCTATGTTAGGTGTTGCCACTGAAAACTGTTCGGAAGGTGGACAAAACGTAGGATATATAGATGCGGGCGATTGGATGGCTTATGCCAATATTAATTTCCCTTTTTCGGGAAATTATCTTTTAGAATACCGTGTAGCAAGCGCAGTTAATGGCGCAATCTTATCTGCAGATATTAATGCTGGAGCCACTACTCTAGGACAAGTTATCATTCCAAATACAGGAGGATGGCAAAACTGGACTACCGTATCCCATACTGTTAAGGTAACTGCAGGAACCTATCCTTTTGGGATATACGCTGTCGTTGGAGGTTGGAATGTGAATTGGATAAAAATCACAAACCTAAACTCCACGAAAGCCGTCACCCCCCTACTCGCTTCTAAAAACCATATTGAACAGAAAGTTCAATTATACCCCATTCCCGCAACAAATGAATTGAATCTTAGTGGGCATACCGAAGGAGCAGACATATCCATTATCAATTTTACTAATCAACTAGTTAAAAAGATTAAGACAAATGAATCAGATCGTAATGTAAAAATTGATATCAGTTCACTAAAAGCAGGAGTTTATTTTTTAAGATTAGAAAGCGGTACTTCTGCCCAAACAATCAAATTTATAAAAAAATAAAACTGTAAAACATTTTAGAAGAGGTTGTCTGAAAGTGTTTTTCATATACTTTATCAGGATTACATTGTTAAAAAATATACTGGTTCCGGTAGCTTGTAACATTTAAACAGACCTAATATCATATAATATGACACTTCTTAGACAGCCTATCATAACATGGAAAATTTAAATAACCCAAATAACAACTCATGAATTTTTTTAAATTATTATTTATAACCATAATTTTTGGCGTATTCGGTTTTGGACAAGCTCAAAACAAAAAAGACCCCATCCTTCTGGGAACAATACGTTCTTTTGAAGAAAATATGACTAAACAAATTGAAACAACAACTTTAAAAAAGGGAGGAAAGTTAACATCAAAGCTTTCAGTAACTAAAAATATCGAACTCGATATTCAGTTCAAAGAAATATCCAAAAATGGTTTTAATGTTGTAGGTTCTGTTAGCAATATCCTAAATAGTACATTCTTCATAAAGATGGACCATGGAAATGTTAGTGGGAATATCATACTAAAAGAAAGTAATGAAGCCTATGAGTATTATTCGATATCTGATCAAGTATATATTGTCGAAAAGGATATCAACACTGTATTATGCGTTTCACTTCCCATAACAATTCCTAGTAGTACTGATGAGCAAAAAGCATATGCACCAGTGGAGAGCAACATGGCAACACCCCATAATCTTCAGAGCAAATCTGGAGCTGAGGCCTGCGTCTACTTAGATTATGATGGACATTATTTACCAGCAGGGTCTCGGTGGAACAATGGAAACCCTATAAACGCAGCACCTTCTGGATTTTCTGACGCTCAAATTCAAGAATCATGGGAGGTTGTTGCCGAAGATTTTCGCCCATATGATATTAACATTACTACCAACAAAGCTGTTTTCGATTCTTATCCACCCTCAAGGCGAATGTGGTGTGTTTTTACACCCACCAATACAGCTTCCCCTGGTAGTGGTGGCGTAGCTTATGTAAATTCTTTTGGATTTATTGAGAACGAAGTGTGTTGGGTTTTTCAGGGAGGTGCCAAATTTTCTGGTGAGGCCGCTTCCCATGAATTAGGACACACCTTAGGCTTGGGACATGATGGGCGTACCAACCCTATTGAAACTTATTTTGATGGGCATGGAGACTGGGCTCCCATTATGGGCGTTGGTTACAGAAAACCTATAACGCAATGGAGTAAAGGCGAATATAACAATGCGAACAATTTTCAAGATGATTTATCTATCATGGCGAAATTTATCAGATATAGAAATGACGACCATGGGAATGCTTTTAGCAATTCTACCTATATAAATATAAATAGTTCAGGTACTATAACTCAGCAATATGGAGTTATAGAATCCAAAGGAGATCAAGATATGTTTGCATTCGATTGTGGTACAGGTAATTTATTTCTAGACATTAATACCGTATCTAGGAATGGAAATTTAGACATCAACGTAAATTTATATGAAGGATCCTCAGGAAGTTTAATAGGTGTTTTTAATGGCACTGGTTTAAACACCCATCTTGCTGCTTATTTAGATGCCGGTAGATATTATATTAGTGTTGAAGGTATAGGTGTGGGAAACCCCGCAACAAATGGATATTCAGATTATGGATCCTTAGGTAGTTTTTGGATTTCAGGTACCATACCCCCAAGTTCTGGAAGCAGCAATGTGGCTACAATATATAAAGATTGTGGATATGGTGGATATAGCATAGGGCTAGAAGAAGGGTCGTATTCATTGAGTAAGTTAATTGAACTAGGATCTGGAAATGATGATATTTCTTCTCTAAAAGTACAATCTGGATATCAAGCAACACTTTATTTTGATGATAATTTTAAAGGTTCTTCCATTGTTAAAACAGGTGATATTAGCTGTCTCGTTGCTGATGGGTTTAATGATCAAGTCACTTCTATTATAATTTCAAAAATAAGTCAACATGGATCCGAACAAATAATCGAGGCAGAACACTACACCGCTATGTCTGGTGTTACAGCCGAAACCTGTTCGGAAGGGGGACAAAATGTAGGTTATATAGACACAGGGGATTGGATGGCCTATGCCAATATTAACTTTCCTTATTCGGGTAGTTACCGCATTGAATACCGCGTGGCAAGTGCTGTTGGAGCTGGTGCTTTATCTGCCGATTTAAATGCAGGAACTCTTGTTCTCGGCCAAGTTAATATTCCTAACACAGGGGGTTGGCAAAACTGGACCACCATATCTCATACCGTTAACGTAATAGCAGGAAACTATTCATTTGGTATATATGCCTCAACGGGAGGTTGGAATGTGAATTGGATAAAAATAACCCATTTATCCAGTTTAAAACCTAATAACACCCTGCTAGTTAATAATACAGAAAGCAGCAAGACAGAACCGAAACCAAGGAAAACTAAGGTTTATCCAAATCCATTTGAAAATTCAATACACTTTAATTTTGAAGAAAAGAATGCAAAAATCACTATATACAATATACTTGGACAAATTATGCTGCCATCAAAAAGTATAGAATCTGGAAAAGCTGTTGATCTTTCTATTCTTAGTAAAGGATCATACTTAATACATATTGAAAAGAATGGTGTTATGGAAACCATTCATGTGGTTAAAGACTAATTAATAACAACTTAAAATATTACAAAATGAAAAACAATATATTAAAAAACAAAATAATCAACTTGCTTTATGTAACGGCAGTAATGCTCTTTTTTGGATTAACGGTTCAAGCTCAAACTCTGCCTTACGAAATCGCCAATAATTCTATATATCCAGATCATGAAGTGTTTGTTGCTATTGTAGGTATTACAGATGGCCACGTTTGGGTGGATGCTACTACAGGTCAAGTGAACAATATGAATACCTCAAACAACACAGTTTCTGGTCCCGTAATTAATGGCAACAAAGGTCCTGGCGAAAATGGAAAGTATGCGAATTGTTTCCGACGATTAAGTGATATTCCAAATAAAACTATTAATATTCCTAAAATAGCAGGATGTCGAATATTAATTTCATTTAAAAGTCAGCTATATCTCTATTTTTTCGGACACTCAGGTTCGCCTAGTGGTTATAGTGCTCCAAATCTCGCTAACCCAACAGACCCTAACCAAGGAATCAAGTTTGAATTGATAGAATTAACTTATAACGATGGGGGCCTTTGGTGTAATACATCAAGAGTGGACTCCTACCAATACCCTATGGGACTCGAAATTTGGGGAGATGGTTTTTATAAAAAGGTAGGTGAGTTAAAATCACATGAAAACATTATATCACAGTGGCAAGAAACGGCTCCAAATGAATTTAAAAACTTATTAAACACGGAAGAAGGTAATATACATTTTCCCACCAAAGTAGAAACATTTCCTAAAGATTTTATGGATGATTATATTAATGATATTTGGTCTAAATACTCTACTCAAGAGCTCGTATTTACTTCAGATGCGGGCATTTGGCGTGGAAGTGTTCAAGATGAAAATCAATTTGTGTTTAAAAGAGATAGTGATGGTCAAATAGCAAGAATCCCTGGTAAGCCAACCACTATTCAAGCCATGGAAGGTAGTGGCGTTATGGCATCAGGAGAACGTTGGGATAAAGTAGTGCAGTCTCAAATGGTCGCAGCAATTACTAGACATGCTTTAGATGTAAATGTGCCTTCGGGAGTTCTACAGAATTTTGGAGATACTTCTAAATACTATCAAATTTGGCCATATAACTGGTATTCTAAGTTTTTTCATCAAACAGATATAAGTTTTGAAAGTCAAACCTATACGTTTGCTTATGATGATGTTTATAATCAATCTGCAACCATCCATACACCAAAACCTCTAAATATAAAAATAACCTTAGGTGGTTTGGAAGCAAGTTCAGATCCTAATCCAACTCTGGACCATGTTACTTTATATTGGGACTGTTCCTTTGCAGGAAAATCGGCAGCATTATCGGAAGGTCGCTACACCATGGCTCAATTAGCCGTTTTGGGAGTGCCAAACGACCACGTATCTTCACTACGCATACAACCAGGTTATCAAGCAACCCTATATTGGGATGATAATTTTAGCGGCGCTGATTTAGTAAAAACTTCAGACGTTGATTGTTTAACGAATGACGGCAATTGGAACGATAAAATGACCTCTATTATAATTTCAAAAACAAGTCAAAGCGGATCTGAACAAAAAATTGAAGCAGAACATTATACTTCTATGCATGGCATTACAACCGAAGACTGTGCAGAAGGCGGCCAAAATGTAGGTTATATAGACACGGCCGATTGGATGGCTTATGCTAATATCAATTTCTCTTCTTCTGGGAATTATCGCATTGAATACCGCGTGGCAAGTGCTCTTGAAGGAGGTGCTTTATCAGCCGATTTGAATGCAGGCACAACTGTTCTCGGACAAATTAATATTCCAAATACTGGAGGGTGGCAAAACTGGACGACCCTAGCTCACACCGTATATATAAATGCAGGAACACATGCTTTAGGATTATATGCCACAAATGGAGGCTGGAATATAAATTGGATAAAAATAACAAAATTATCCAGTTTAAAATCCGCTAACATCCTTTTAGATAATAACAATGAAGTTAATAAAAAAACTATAGAAACAAATAAAACCAAATTCTATCCAAACCCTTTTAAGAACGTATTACACTTTAATTTTGAAGAAAAAAGCGCACAGATTACGGTTCTTAATACGCAAGGACAAATTGTATTAGCACCACTAACAGTAGAATCTGGAAAACCCGTAGACTTTTCTAAGCTTAGTAATGGCTTATACCTTATTAATATTGAAAAAAATGGCGTAATAGAAAACATTCGTGTAGTTAAAGAATAGGCTTTTTATTTAAATATAGAACGATTAAAATAGAGCAATCTTTCGCTTTGGTTGCTCTATTTTTTTTATAAAAGGTTGCAAATTCTTTCGTCCTTTTACTATTTTGGTTAATTAAAACTAATTTTTAAATGTATAGACCAAAAAACATCACTGCTTTTTGATCTTATAAATAAAAAAACAACGCCTTGATTGGTGAAATTAAAAACAGAGAATACTTTGATAAAATTAAAGTAGTATTAAAATAGATCTCATAAAAATCAGTTCATTTAAGTCACACAGGCTATTCATTAATTCAAACAATCAGTATAATAAATATCTAGTTAACACTATAAAGGCTCAAAATGATGGGGAACACATGCCCCCTCTCGGTATGATAGTGAAAAACTGACTTTAAAAATGCTCCAGATGCATAAAGAAAGCCGAGAATACAAATATTTATCTACAATACAATCCAATTGAGACAATAAAATGGGACTATAAAACATCTTGTGTTTTTGCTCTTATTCGTTGTTCCCTTTTCAGCATCAAAAAAACACCTAACAGATTTTTAATTTGAAGATTCGAAAATTCAAATAAAAAAACCACCCAATGACTTGTATTGTTATCATGGGTGGTATTGGTTGGTTAATAATATAAATTACTGCTTGATAATTTTACCGTTTATTGTTCTTGTGGCAACTGAAATAGTGTAGAAGTACATACCTGACTCCAAATTACTTATGTTATAGGTTTTTAAATTAAATCCTTCTTTCAAAACCTTATCTTTAAACTCTAATACTTTAACTCCATTAAGATTAAACACTTGTAGTGTAATATTCTCATTAGCTTTAGAAGTTTCAATGTTTAAATACATTAAGCCTTCTTTAACAGGGTTAGGATATACTTTAACACTTTTTATAATCCCCTCATCAAGTACTGATTTATGGTTCAGATTTTCCTTGTTAGATTTTTGAAGATCTATGGTTGTTAAATTTCTTTCTTCTGTACAAACACCTACTTCTTTCCACGCATTTGGCCAAGCCCAATCATCTACACTACCAGGAGTATATGGTCCTCCTATGGTACACCAGCCTCCCACTAAACACTCATATTTCTTACCAAAATTCTGAACAATATCACCTGTATTGTATGTGGAACCATCCACATAGTGACTGGTATCGCAACCTTCCCCTGTATTCATTTCTACGATTATATTCACAACAGAAGATGTGGTATTTGCATTACTATTATCTATTGCTATTGCTGTTAATGTGTGACTCCCAATTACAGCTGTCCAGTTTGCGGTGTATGGCGATGACGTATCTTCACTAATTTTATTTCCATTCACATAGAAGGCAACCTTAGTAACACTACCATCAGGATCATTAGCATTAGCACTAATTGCTATATCATTTCCTATGATAAAAGACGAACCCGATTGTGGAGAAGTTAGAGAAACTGCTGGAGCTATATTAGCTTCTCCACAAGGATTACCATTAACCTGATGGATTGCAGCAAGCAATGAGGTTGAAGCATTACTAGTATCATGGGAAAGTTCCCATATCATAATTCCTCCTCCTCGTTGTTGAGCCAGTTCTGCTTTTTTCTTTATGGTAGTTGTTCCATTGTAATAAACACCATTGTAAACATCACTTGTAGAACTTGCTCCTTCTGCTATTAAAGTTGCATAACTTTTCCATGAAGGGCGCCCATAAAAGGGCACACCTAATATTGCTTTTGATTTAGGTAAACCTCTACCCAACCAATAATCTAAAGAGCTTTCAGCATAACTAAGTGGAGAGTGTAGTGCACCATCGCCACCATCATATGCCATAAGATTTAAAAAATCAACAGCGTCAAATACCTCTGTAAGGATTCCTGTTCCAGCCCATCCTTGTGCAACAACAGCAGCAGTTAATAATTTACCACGACTATGTAGTTGGACACTTAGCTCTTGCATTAAAAGCAAATAGTTTTGCGGTTGACCAGCAGCTCCTTGATCATCTGGATATTCCCAATCGATATCCACACCGTCAAGATTATATTGATTAACCAAGTTAATTACATTATTTACAAATGCGGTTCTTGTAGCAGCTGTAGATGCTAATTGTATAAAACGATTATCATTACCGCCACCGTCACCAATGTCCCATCCTCCTATAGCTATCAGAACCTTAACACCTTGCTGGTGTCCTAAACTAACAACTTGTTGTAGTTTTTGTACATTCTCAATAGGTTCTATACTACCATCTGCTCTAGGCAGTGCAAAGGCGTAATTGATATGGGTTAATTTATCATATTGAATATTATTAGCATCTCCTTGCCAGCTAGGGCTATAGCCTACTACTTTGAAACCATTATCATTATTATCACAATCGTCACTGTCGGTTGAGGTAACATTAATATTTACTGCACTTGATGTAGTTAATAGATTGTTACTATCTGTAGATTTCGTGGTTAATGAATAATGTCCAGCAGCAATATTGTTCCAATTAAAGCTATATGGACTAGAGGTATCTTCTCCTAATTTAGTTCCGTTGCTAAAAAATTCGATTTTGGTAATACTCCCATCATTACCTGAAGCATTTACATTAATCGTCACATTGGCACCTTCAGTATAAGATTGTCCGTAATTTGGTGAAGTAATCACTACCGTTGGTATAGTATTATTTCCTTCACTACATGGACCTATTAATGTCCAAACACCTTCTTGATTGGTTACAGGATTATTATTTTGTGTCCACCATTCAGCTTGGTATTCATTTTCCATATAAGAAACTCTGTCTCCTTTAATATATACTTGTCCAGGGACATATGCGGCCGATGTACAAGAAGCACCACCACTGTTCTTTACAATAAGAGAAACAGATGTTTCTGTTACCCCACTTTCATTGTCTGTAGCTTTTACATTAATCGTATGGCTTCCTTCTAAAACATTCGCCCAGGTATAGGTATATGGCGCTGTCGTTTTTTTTCCTAATAAGGTAGTTCCATTATAAAATTCTACTGTTTTTATGGTGCCATCTGTATCGGTTACATTTGCTGCTATGTTTATTATAGTCCCTGCTGTAAATGTTTCTCCGTTTTTGGGAGAAATAATGGATACCATTGGTGTTTGATTGCCACCAGTTCTACTTACTCTTATTGAAACGGAGGATGTGGCCGAATAATTTTGATTATCAAATGCTTTTGCCTTAATAGTATAATTTCCAGGAGCTACATTCATCCAACTAAACGCATAAGGAGCACTTGTGTCTTCTCCAATTAAAACATCATCATTATAAAACTCTACTTTAGTAATATCACCATCTATATCAGTAGCATTTGCTGTTATAGTAATTTCTGTACCCGCATTAAAAGTAGCGTTTGGGCTTGGAGAGGTTATAGAAACCGTGGGATTGATGTTACCAACAATTCCATTAGCAAACACTTCATTTACTTTATTTATTAATGGTGATTTTACAGTAGACCATCTTTTAAGTTTAGTTCCATAAGATTCGTATGATCCACTTATTTCCAAATCACCAAAAACAGTCCACACGATAGTACCGGCAAGATTATTATCTTTAATATACTGTGCTTTAATACCAATAGACTCCTCATCATCATAACTCAGAAAAAAGTTTCCTTTAGTCATATAAGGTACTTTAGCCTGGTTATCCCATTGCTTTGTCCATCCGCTACCCGCACCTGTTTTTTGATTGATAAAGAAGTAATTTGGAGTGCCATCATAAACATCCAACGGCCAGTTGGTATAATCAGCAGCAGTGCTTACAGGACCATCTGGCTGAATGGTTACATTCGTTTTAACTGTTGCTGCATTTAATGCTGCATTTCCATTGGTAACCACTCCTCTTCCGTAAAATGGGATACCAAAATTTATTTTATTAGAAGGCACGCCCATAGCAGTCATTTTATTAAATAAGGTCTGCCAGTTAAAGTCAGGTGCTTCAGCCCCATCATAAGGATAAACAGGAGCATTATGGCCCGCTTTATTAGACCAGCCCCCATTAAAATCGTAAGTCATCATGTTAAAATAATCCATGCTATTCGCTAGCTTAGACCAATTAAAACCTTCTAACTTTTTATAATCTCCGGCCATAGCCGCTGTAATCAATTTATCAGATCCTATAGCATTTCTAATTTCCTGAACTAAATTCTCAAAATTCGCATAATCCGCATAAGTTCCTGTAAAGTTCATGCCGGAAAATACTCCAGGATATTCCCAATCCAAATCGATACCATCAAAGCCCATATTAATAAGCTTTTTACAATCTTCAATAAAACGAGCCCTTTTTACAGGATCGGCAGCCATTTCAGGAAAATGTTTACACATACTCCATCCCCCAATAGAGGCCATGACTTTAACGCCATTTTGGTGAGCTAAATCCAGTAATCCTTTAGCTCCACTGCCTTCTTTAGGAAGTGGCAATGGCAATACGCCTTCAAGGCCCCATTGAGGATGGGTCCACGTACTGCCACCTACTGCCACTTTAAACCCTAAAGCTTCTGCCCTTTCTTTTACGGCTTCATTTATCCATTGGATAGGTTCAATTTCTCCAAAAAGGATATAAAAATCCCAACTACTGTAAACATCGCCATATAATAAATCAGCGGGTTGTTGTACAGTACCTGACTGATAAATCTGTTTATTCCGAAGATCACCACTATGCAAAGACCCATCTACAGCGACTCCAAAGAAAGAATAGTTAAGAATCGTGTATTTCGAATAGTCGATATTTAATTGTGTTAAAGCTCCTGCAGAAGGAACCCCCGCATTGTCAGACTTCCAGGCATCCCAATTGGTGATATAACCAATAACCTGCTTGTTATGTTTAGACGTATTAGCATTTCCCCCTGTGTTTACTTGGGCATAATTAAAATTTATATAAAGGTTAAAAAATAAAAAGAACAATGTCTTTATGTTTAATGGCTTAAAAAAACACTCTTTAGTGAGTTGTCTTAGTCTTTTAATGTAAGTCATGAATAATTAAGGTTAAGTTTTTAATATAGATTAATATTTAAAACTATAGAAAAGCTCCTTTAATAAAAAACTAATTAGCTAAATGGCTGTGGTATGTATATAAGCAACTGTAAAATGCGCCTAAATAGCTTTATGGTTACGTATTATAAAAAGAGAAGCACAAATGCTAGATAACTCATTACGTAAATTAGTGTTGTTTATCTAAAAAAACAACTTTAAAACATAAAAAGTATTATTTTTCATACATTCGAGAAATATTTTATTAACTGCGACCTTAATATTAAAATGAAGGGCTTTAAAGTAAGAAAAAACACAATACATCACATTCTTTTTTGGTTAATCTATTTTGGATTAAACACCTTTAGATGGGGGCGATATTTTGATGATTATGCCTATTCTTTTAACTCGAATGTGGTTGAGTTTTCAATACATATTATTTTGGTATACTTCAATTTATATTTCTTATTGCCAAGACTAATACCCAATAAATATTTAATATACATTTTCACACTCTTAACAGTCGTATTGGCTATGACTTTCGTAAGGATTATATTTACTTATGAGTTTATCACTACAGATGTATTTAAAGAAGCCGAAAGACCAGGCATTTCAGTCTTTGATTTTAATTATGTTCTTGCTGCTTATATTGGGCAACTATATGTAATTGGGTTTACAACTGCAATAAAAATAACTATTGATTATGTTAAAAACTTACAAAAAACTAAAGATTTAGAAAATCAAAGCCTTGAAAATGAACTCTCTATGCTCAAATCTCAGCTTCAACCTCATTTTTTTTTCAACACTCTTAATAATCTTTATTCTTTAACACTTGAAAAATCTAACAAAGCTCCAGAAACCGTTATAAAACTATCAGAATTAATGAGTTATGTTATTTATCAAGGAAGTAAAAAGGAGGTGCCTTTACACGATGAAATTAAATATATCCAAAATTATATCGACTTAGTATTATTACGATTTGGAAATCGGGTAAACGTACTCTTCTCCATAACTGGAGTTATGGAAAACCACTATATCTCTCCCTTATTATTACTACCTTTTATAGAAAATTCTTTTAAGCATGGAACCGATTGTAATTTGGACAAGCTTTCATTATACGTTGATATTCAAATTTTTAAAAATAAACTAATTTTTAAAACCCGAAATAAAAAAACAAATAATTATATAGATAGTAATGCAAAAGGAATTGGATTAAAAAACACCAAACGTAGACTTGGTTTATTGTTTGGTGATGATTATAATTTGATTATTAATAATACCCCACATAACTATACCGTTACCCTCAAAATACCACTGAATGGAAATAATAAAATGTCTCATTATTGACGATGAGCCCCTAGCAATCAATGTGATAAAAAAACACTTGGAGAATTTTGATCATTTTGAAATTGTAAATAGCTATAATAATCCAGTTGAAGCCATTAATGTACTAACAAAACATAAGATAGATTTAATATTTCTTGATATCAATATGCCAAAACTAAATGGTATAGAGTTTATTAAGAATCTTAAAAACCCTCCCTTTATAATTATTACAACAGCCTATAGAGAACATGCTGTAGAAAGCTTTGAACTGAATGTTGTAGATTATTTAGTTAAACCAATAGCATTAAATCGTTTTATAAAAGCTCTTCATAAAGTATCCCGACTCCAATCCTTTAAAAAGGATACTTCAGCTGGAAATACTAATAGTTCGTTTGTAAATGAAAATGATCATTTTTTTGTAAAAGTCAACAAAAAGATTGTGAAAATTTATTTTGATGAAATTTTTTATATTGAAAGTTTAAAAGATTATGTTTCTATTAAAACTATTTATGGTAATTACATCGTAAACTATAACCTGCTAACCATTACTAAACTACTATCAAAACATCCCTTTATAAGAATTCATAGATCTTATACGGTTGCCACGAATAAAGTAGATGCCATTGATGGAAACTTCATTTATATTCAGGGAAAAACACTCCCTATTGGTAGGAGGTACGCAAAAGAAGTAAAAAGTAAAATACTAGATGGTTTTGTTTAGTTTATTAATTAGGACGTGACTTCAAAATTTTTGTAATATTTTTTAAAAAATCTAGCCATCCCAACGCTATTGGTTTTATTTCTATATAACCAAGTATTAATAACTACATAAACACCTGATTATATATCATTTTTAAATAATATAAAAAGATAAGGGGATTGTTTTCTTAGAAATTTAAGAAAATTTAAATAACACCTTATATAATTGCTACAATAGTATCTCTAAACTTGCTATAAATGCTAGTTGTAAAAACATGAAGTCCCTTAGGCTTGGCTATAAAAACCATCTTGGAAATTATCGAAAACCAATATCGGTTCCGACTAAAAGCAAAAAACATAGATATAAAGTAAATAATGTTGTTAATTTGTACATTAAAAATAAGATTAAACTTATGTTTGGAGCGATAACGATAACATGTATAATATTTACTATTCTACTTTATCTGTATATATAGCCATTTTAAAGATTAAAAATTGAACTTTATAACCCTACACCAACCATAATTATTTAGCGACCCCTTAAATACTCTAAAAGTTTGAAAATTAAATGTATAATAATAGATGATGAACCTTTAGCCATTAATATACTTAAATCTTTTTCAAAAGAGTTTAAAAATATAGAGGTATTAGGGAGTTTTAATAATCCTATAGAAGCGCTTAACCTATTAGAAAACAATTCTATTGATGTTATTTTTCTAGACATTAATATGCCTGAAATTAATGGTCTGGAATTAATAAAAAGCCTAAGTTCTAAGGCGCTTATTGTATTAACTACCGCTTATAGAGAATATGCGGTAGAAAGCTATCAATTAGGGGTTTTCGATTATCTAATCAAACCTATTCCTTTTAAGCGCTTTTTAAAATCTATTACTAAAATTGACGAGTTCTTACATCTTCAAAAAAACAGAAATTATCCAACCAAAATTGATGAAAAAGTATTCTTTTTTTATAAGGTAGATAAAAAATTAATAAAAGTAAAGTTTGATACTATATTATATATCGAAAGTCTTAAAGATTATGTCAGAATTTTTACTGAATCTGAAGATTATATTGTTCATAGTTCCTTAACTAGTATTACTAAAGCATTACCACCTAAAAATTTCATCCGAATTCATAAATCTTTCATCATTTCTATCAGTAAAGTAAAATTTATTGAAGGAAACACAGTAAATATCGCCTCTAAAAGATTACCGATAGGGCGCAAGTACGTTACTGAAGCTAAGAAAACTATCTTAAGTCCCGCTTTATTTGTACAAGGACAATAATTAAAGCCGTTTATATTATCATTCTAACTTCTTGCTATAGCGGTAAAGTATATGTATAATCATCCGATTTCGTTTACCAATAGATAAAAAAAATCTAAAGCTTTTTATACTTCAACAGAAAAGCCCCAACTTAATAAAAGTTGGGGCTTTTCTGTTGATAAAAGTTCCGTTTTAATTTCCTTTTTTATAATCTTCTAGAAACTGAGCTAAACCACTATCAGTTAAAGGATGTTTTAGCAAGCCTTCAATAGAACTTAAAGGGCCTGTCATAACATCGGCACCTAATTTAGCACAATCGATAACGTGCATAGTGTGACGCACTGAAGCTGCTAGAATTTGTGTTTTAAAATCATAGTTATCATATATATGTCTAATTTCTGCAATCAAATTCAACCCATCAGTAGAAATATCATCCAGTCTGCCAATAAACGGAGATACATATGTAGCTCCTGCTTTGGCCGCCAATAAGGCTTGCCCTGGAGAAAATACTAATGTTACATTCGTTCTAATACCTCTTTCAGAAAAATACTTACAGGCTTTAATACCATCTTTTATCATCGGCAACTTCACGACAATCTGCTCATGTAATTCTGCTAAGGCCTCCCCTTCTTTAACCATACCATCAAAATCTGTGGCAATTACTTCCGCACTTACATCACCATCAACAATATTACAAATATCGACATAATGTTTCATGATATTATCATGTTCAGTAATGCCTTCTTTAGCCATTAAAGATGGATTTGTAGTAACGCCATCAAGCACACCTAGGTCTTGGGCTTCTTTTATTTGAGCCAAATTGGCTGTGTCGATAAAAAATTTCATATTTAAAGTTTTATTTTAGAATGTATTGCAAATTTACACTTTTATGAAAACTTTTAAGTGTATTTCAATCAAATTGTGTTATGCTTTTCTAAACCCTTAGCTTTATTAATTTGAAAGCAAACTTTTAATTATGATTTCTTGATTTTTAATTTTTTAATGATAAAGTTATAGGGCAATCTAGTTTTTAAAAACGTAGACCGTTTAAAAAAATCTTTAATTTAAAAGCGGTTAAAGGGAGCTTTTAAAAAGACTAAACCAGATATCCCAACGGGTTTAAAAAAAATTAGCGTTCTTTGCCCAAGGGTTTACACATTATATGTTGTAAAATTTACTCCCATTCACACAAAAGCAACTGTATAAAATAACAATAAATGGATTTTACTAACCCTTTGGTTTACGGTGTTCCCGTTTTTTTAGGACTTATAGCATTAGAACTTTCCTATAGCAAGGTTTATGATAATAAAAAACTATATAAATGGAAAGATTTAATATCAAGTTTATCACTTGGCATAGGCTCTGCTGTAATCGCTGCACTTATAAAAACCATTTCTATTATTGTGATTTTCAATTTCGCTTATGATTTTTTCAATCCTTTGGTTAATGGCGTTCGTATGAATATTATGGGCTGGGAATCCTTTGGGTATGCTTGGTATGTTTGGGTTATTTGCATGTTACTGGATGATTTCACATACTATTGGTTCCATCGTCAAAATCATATGGTTCGCTTCTTCTGGGCGGCACATATCGTGCATCATTCTTCAGATAATTTTAATTTGGGCACTGCTGTGCGCAACGGTTGGTTCACTATTTTTTATAAACCTTTTTTTTATGTTTGGATTGTAATCATTGGGTTTCCGCCAGAAATGGTTGTGGTATGTCTGGGAATAGAAGCGTTATGGCAATTCCAATTACATACACAGTATGTTAAAAAAATGGGATTTATAGAGAAGTTCCTAAACACCCACACCATGCACCAAGTGCACCACGCACAGAATATCGAGTATATGGACAAAAACCATGGTGGCATCCTAAATGTTTTTGATAGAATCTTTGGAACCTGGAAAGAACTGGATGAATCCATCACTATAGAGTACGGCGTTTCCACTCCTCCAAATTCTTATAACTTGTATGTTATTTTAACCCATGAATACATAAACATTTGGGCCGATATGAAAAAATCTAAAAACTGGTACCATAAGCTTATGTATGTTTTTGGACCTCCTGGCTGGAGTCACGATGGAAGTTCTCTAACTGTGAAGCAAATGAGAAAAGCATTAGCAGACACCTCTAAAACACCTCATTAAGTACGCTTTGGAAGTTGTATTTTACAGGTAATTGCTTTTAATAAAGGTTTTTCATGTTTTAATGAGCTTTTCAACATCATTACATAAAAAAGAGAATCCTATATAAAAACCTTGTTCTGCTCTGGCTTATTAAAGCTTATAATGCTTCATCAATAGCTTTTCATAAACCTTATCGGGTAAAACACGTTTCAATACAATAGAAAATTTTTGCATTAGTGCGCCAACTTTATAATGTCCTTTTGGATTTTTCGTATTTATAATATTATACACGGCTTCGGCCATCATATTAGGATTGCTTCCCGCATCTACGTGGTCGTTCATTAAACGCAAGGTATCGCCATAGGGCTTTTTATAGGGAGAATCGTCAAGCAAAGGCGCATGATAGCGCCCTGAAGCAATATTCGTAGCAAAATCGCCTGGCGCCACATTAGTCATCTGTATATTAAACCCCTTTAGTTCCATTCTAAAAGCTTCTGTAATAAGCTCTAGCGCCCCTTTACTAGCACTATAAACCCCTCGATACGGGAGTCCCATATAACCAGCAATAGAGGTTACATTTATAATTAATCCCGATTGTTGTTCTCGCATTTGAGGCAATACAGCTTTTATAACATTAATGGGGCCAAAAAAGTTGGTTTCAAAATTATTTTTAATTTCCGAGTCTGGTGTCTCTTCAATAGGACCGGTAATACCCGCTCCGGCATTGTTTATTAAAACATCTAACCGCCCCGCTTTTTCAATAATGGTTTTCACCGTAGCATTAATAGTAGATACATCCTTTACATCTAAAGCTAATATAGGAAACGTACTGTTTTTATAACGTTCGGGATTTCTACTGGTACCATAAACACGAAAGCCTTTCTCTGTTAAAAACTCGCCAATGGACTTACCGATTCCAGATGAACCACCTGTAATTAAAACAACTTTAGACATAATGAAATAATTTTATAAAAATAAGGCACCAAAATACAATATTAATTAAGAGATATCGTGTTGATGAACATCTTATAAACTAAAAAATCTTGATTCGCCACAGCTTTCAAGATTTGAGTTTATTGCACAAAAAAAGGCAAGCTACCTACATCACACCGCTACGACCATATACCTTTGCTGCGTTCCCGCCCTGGAGGGTTCTACAGGAGCTGGTTGTGTAGGACTTGCCAAGTGCAAATATACAATCTTTTAAAACTAAAGCAATGATTTTTTAAACTGATTTTAAATAAATACCTTGCTTAAAATTATAAAACAGTCATGAAAATACTTAAAACACTCACAACCATAAGTTTAAGCCTTATAATTATTTCGTGTGGTTCCAATTCCAACCAGAACAGAAAAGACTTTTTAATAAAAACAAACACAGAAAAAGGCAATATAGCAATAGGAAGCACCTTAAAACTTAGTTTAGAGAATAAAAAAAACCACATAATCGATTCTGTTTCCTATAATTTAAATGGAAAAAGCATAAAAGCAACTTCAGAGTTAAAAAAAGAAAAACTCGGCAAACACCCACTTGAAGCCACCGTTTATTTCAATAATGAAAAGCAAACAGTATCTACCGCCATTACCATTTTAAACAACGAAACACCTAAAATTTATAATTACAAGGTTATTAATGAATATCCACATGATATCACCTCATACACTCAAGGTCTAGAGTTTTATAAGGACACTTTATATGAAAGCACAGGGCAATACAAAGAATCTAAACTTCGGAAAGTAAATTATAACACAGGGGAAGTTCTAAAAAATATAGATTTAGCCGACGAGTATTTTGGAGAAGGCCTTACCATCATGAACAATAAAATTTACCTTTTAACTTGGCAAGAAGGCACCGGCTTTGTTTACGATGTGAATACTTTCGAAAAACTGAGCAGTTTTAAATATGGAAACAGTAAAGAAGGTTGGGGCTTATGCAACCACGATGGCGTATTGTATAAAAGTGATGGCACCGAAAACATTTGGACCTTAGACCCCGAAACACTCGTGGAGCAAGATAAAATACAAGTGTACACCAACAAGGGCAAAATTATTGGCATTAACGAAATGGAATGGATCGATGGGAAAATTTATGCCAACCGCTATCAAAAAGATGGGGTTGCAATAATTAATCCGAAAAATGGAGCTGTTATGGGTGTCATTGACTTCTCCCCTCTTAAAAAACGAGTTACCCAACACGATGGTTTAGATGTTTTGAACGGCATCGCTTATAACCCAAAAACGAAAACGATTTTTGTTACGGGCAAACGTTGGGATAAATTATTTGAAGTAGAAATTGTGGAGTAAAAAACGTTTTCTAAAAACTTAAATTAAAGTTACCAATTGCCTTGTTAATGCCTGTCTACTATATTTTTGTAAACCGATTGGATATGACTGTAAGCTTTTGTTTTGAAACGCTTTATAATGACTTAATATAGTAGCTTTTAATTTATCGTAATCGGTGTAATAAAAATAATGCCCTGTATTGGTTTCTTTTAAAATGGCTTCCACATCGGAATATTGAGGCCCAAGGGCAATTATAGGGCGATTAGACACCATATACTCAAATAGTTTTCCTGGAATGATACATTTAGTGTCTTCGGAATCAATTTCTACCAACAGCAGCATTTGCGATTCTCTTTGCAATTGAATGGCTTCGTGATGCGACACATAATCTGTTATTTTTAAATGAGTTTCCCATTGATAATTTTGAATAGATTTTAACACCTCTTTACTAACCGCGCCAACCAAATGGAGCTGAAAATCTTTCGAGAACGCTTTATTCTCTTTTATTAAATCGTTTAAAACCTCCCAAAGCACTTTTGGGTTTCTTTTTGAAAGTAAGGACCCTATATGTGCCAATGAAAATTTGGTATCCATAGAAAGCGCTTTGGTAGGCTCTCTATCGTAACCATTAGTAATAACAGCAATCGGTTTTTTAGTGATTTGGGCGAACTCTTTTTTCGTAACAGAACTTGTTACCACAATTTGATCGGCAGTATTTAACACATCAGCTTCGAGAGCTTTATGCTTTTCCTGAGCCGATTTTGTAAGTTTTAATTGTTTATGATACCCAATGGTAGTCCATGGGTCTCTAAAATCTGCCAGCCATTTTAACCCCAATTTTTCTTTTAGCTCCCTGCCAATAAGGTGTAAGCTGTGCGGTGGCCCTGTAGTTATAACAGTTTCAATTTCGTTTTTTAAAATATATGCTGAAAGATATGCTACAGAAGGCTTTACCCATCCAACACGAGCATCGGGAATAAAAAAATTGCCTCTAATAAAAAGCATGATTTTCTCTAAAAATGATTGCTTTTTATCTTCAGAAATAATGCCTTTACTTATCGTTTTAGCCTTACCTTTTGAAAATAGTCCCGCCATTTTATAAGGTTCGTCTATGGGGTGTTTTAAAATCGTGAGCGATTGTGATACTTCCTTAGCTAAACTACCATCAAGCAAAGGGTAGTGAGGATTTTCTGGTACATAAACAATAGGTTCTATGCCAAAGTCTGGTAAATATTTCACAAATTTAAGCCAACGCTGCACGCCCGGTCCACCCGCAGGAGGCCAATAATATGTGAGGATGAGTACTTTTTTTTTTACCATTTTTATTCTGCTCTAGAATTCCTATAATTACTGGAAGAAGAATTTTTAACTACTTTCGTTTCACACGCTATAAGATATATCAAGAAAACACGAAAGAACTATCCCCCATATGTTTCTAATTATAAATGCTTTTAAAATTGTATGTCATGAAGCATTTAAACGATAAAATAAACTTTTGGTTCGCGATATTATAGACTCTTTATTTTTTTTTAAACTCATAAAATAAACCGCCAATCAAAAGCAATCCGAATAAAACCGAACTTCCTAAAGCAATACTACTTCCTGTTTGCACGACTTTAGGTTCAAACTTAAATTCTACTGTATGTTGCCCTGCTGGAATAGACATGCCTCTTAAAATATAGTTTGTCTTTATATGATCTTTCCGTTCACCATCTATAAATGCATGCCATCCGTTTTTATAATACACTTCAGAAAATACAGCAAAGCCATCATTTGAATTGGTCGTACTATATTTTATATAATTAGGGGCGTATTCCACTACCTTAATATTTGCTAAAGCATCTACTTTATAGTTTTCATTTTTTTCTACCCTTGTAATAGCAACGTTCTTATTATCTAAACTATCCAGTTGCAAAATCTCTTGGTTGGCATCATCTACCTGTTTTAGTGTTTTTACAAACCACGCATTCCCATTGGCCTCATCATTTTTATATGGAAACATATTGCCTTTTTCATCTTGTGCTATAATATACTTAGTGTTTAACATATTAAGCACATTTATATTATTATTCGAAATGTAAAAATCGAAAACTTCACGATAACTTTTTAATTCCGCAGCATTATAGCCATTTAAGGAATTATGAAAATAAGACGGTTTAGAAGGTCCGGAAACTAAATCGAATACCCTAAAATGTGTAGTATCTTGTAGGATAAGCTTATCGACCTCATTGGCTTGAAAAGGTTTATTGACTTGAATGGCCGAAACAAAATCATCGTTGTTAACATACCTCCTGGCCACGCCAACCAAATCAAATAAAATAAGCGCTGCAAAAATCACAATCACCCAGGTCTCTTTTAATTTCTTTTTCAGAAACATAAAAATAACTCCTGCAGAAAGCAAGACCAAAATAAGAGTTCGAAAAGTATCTTGCGTAAACAAGTCTTTTCTATCTTCTTTTACCGCCCGAATAAACTCAGGGCCATAAGCCTGTATGTATTGGGCATCTCGAAATCCAACAAAATCGAACGTCGATTTAAAGAGTAAAAACAAAACCGCCAAACCACCAGTAAGTAGCGTTGTATATTTTAGTGCTTTACGTTTTTCTTCGTCTTTCTCATAGGCATTGAACAACTTTACCAATCCAAAAACGCCTAAAACGGGAATACATAATTCTAAAATAACCTGAATAGAAGTTACTGCTCTAAATTTATTGTAAAGTGGCACGTAATCTATAAAAAAGTCGGTTAAAAACCCTAAATTTTTACCATAAGACAATATAAGTGAAAACAGTGATCCACCAACAAGCCACCACTTTAAACGCCCTTTTACCAGAAACAAAGCAAAAACAAAAAGGAAAATCACTACAGCTCCAATATACGCTGGCGCTTCTACTATGGGTTGATTGCCCCAGTACATGGGGGCGCTTTTAGCCCCTTCTAAAGCTTGTGCCGAAGAGACTCCCAATTTTCTATACGCCTCATAAGTATTGGAATCTTTACCTAAATTTTCACCGTTACCCCCCCCCATAAGTCGTGGTATGAACAGATTAAACGTTTCTAAAAAACCATAACTGTAAGCGGTTATGTAGTCTCTATCCAGTCCTGAGGTTACGTCTTTTTCTGTTCCATCAGGATTTATAGTTAGCTCTGTTTGTCCTCTGGTACTCTCCTTAACATATTCTTGCGTAGCCATAATACTCGTGGCATTTAGGGCAATAGCGAACATTACCGCTACCGTTAAAATACCAACCGATTTAAAATAATGTGCTAACACCTGTTTTTTATAAGCATCTATTAAATAAGCAAGGCCCAAAATAATAACCAAGAACATTAAATAATAGGTCATTTGAAAATGATTTGCCACAATTTCGAGCCCCATAGCTATAGTAGTAAGCAAAAAACCTAAAACATATTTTCGTTGAAATGTAAGCAGTATGCCGCTTAGCACAAACGGCATATAAGCAATAGCATGTGCTTTGCTATTATGTCCTACACCTAATATAATAATTAAATAAGTTGAAAAGCCAAAAGCCAAAGCCCCTAAAGCTGCCAATTTATAATCGACTTTAAGTACTAATAGAAGTACGTAACACCCTAAAAAGTAAAGAAACAGATAATCTGCTGGGCGCGGTAGAAAACGTAAACTCAAATCCAGTTCTTTAATATAGTTGTGGGGATATTTCGCACCTAATTGATAAGTTGGCATTCCAGAAAACGCACTATTAGTCCAATATGTTTCCGTGCCCGTCTCTTCCCTAAAATCATTTTGTTGTTTAGACATCCCAATGTACTGCATGATGTCACTTTGAAACAATTCCTTTCCTTTTAAAACCGGGTTAAAATAGGCTAAGGATAAGGCTACAAATCCAACGATTACCAGTAAATGTGGAAGACATTTTTTAAAATTAATTTGCATGAATGGCTGTTAATTGAATGATTGTGAAAAGTAGTTATAATTTTTAAAAATTATATAAATTTAAATCATTAGAATTTTGTCATTTCAAAAACGACATGGCATAAGTCATTCTATTTCTTCATAATCCACATAATCACCCACGTTTTTATTGGACGTTTTTATATTGGGCATTTTATCAATGGTAATTTCCCCTTCTTTTTTAGGTTTTGAAGCTTCTTGCTTCCCTTGAAATCCTCCAAACTGACCACCAAAACGCTCTCCTGCTTTTTTCACCACATATTTCATCAAAACTGGAGCCAATAATCTAGAAAGGATTTTCACACCAAAATAAATCAATAAAATGATTAGTATCATTCGTACCAACCCTGTAGCAGACGCATACTGTAGCATAATCAATAGTTTTTCACAAAAATACAATTCTAAATACTTAAAAAACACCCAAAAATGATAAAAAAACTATAAAATATCTATATTTGAAAATCTTTAACACAGATAAAATTAAACAGAGTTTACCTACTTATCTTAAAGCCTTCAAAATGATGCGAATTAAACCTATAGCCCTTACCTTATTTTGCTTTATATCTTCGTTTACGTATGCGCAATATACCGAAGTTATAAATTCCAATAGACCAGGAGTGTCACGAAGTGCCTTTTCTGTTGGGACCAACGTGGTTCAATTTGAAGTTGGCCCTTTTATAACTCATGAAAAAAGAACGCCTGAGCTACGCAACGACGTGGAGGGATTTGGGGTCGATTTTGCTGTTCGTTACGGGTTGATTTGGGAACCTTTGGAGTTAAATGTAGAAGGAAGCTTTCAAAACGACACCAAGACATATTTTTCGAACATCCCTTTTGAAGATTCTCGGGCCAATTTTAAATACCTATCGGTTGGTGCAAAATATTTAATTTTCGACCCCTATAAAATGGCTAACACACGTACGCCAAACCTCTATAGCTGGAAAGCCAACCAAAGACTAACGCTAAAGACATTGCTTCCAACAATTTCTCTCTATTTAGGTGCCAATTATGATACTAAAAACAATCCTTATGTTGCTCCAGGTGTAGAAGGTCTTAGTCCGAAAGTAATGCTTATAACCCAGCATAATTTTTCAAATAAATGGGTATTTATAATGAACTTTATTAAAGATAGAATTGGCACAGATCAATCTGACTTTCAATACATCCTTACACTTACACACGCGTTTAATCCGAATTGGGTAGTTTTTGGTGAAACACAAGGGATTAAAAGTGATTTTTATGCCGATAACCTTTTTAGCTTTGGAGCTGCTTATTTATGGGGCAGGGATTTCCAAATAGATACAGCGCTAACCTTTAATACAAAAGACACGCCTTCTGTTTTTAGTGTTAACCTAGGCGCATCGTACCGATTGGATTTTCATAAAGATAAAAAACCTACGTATAAGGATTACAGCAAATCTGCTAAAAAAGAAGCCAAAAGACAATCAAGAAGAAGTAAAAAAAATAAAAAAGAACCTTTGCATGAGCAGTTGCTTAGACAAAAAAAAGAACACAACCAATTTTAATTTGTAGCATACATATCTCATTTAAATGATAACAGTTAAAGAAGTAAAAACAAAAAGCGATTTAAAAGCTTTTGTGAAATTCCCTTTTAAAATTTATAAAAACACGCCATATTGGACGCCTCCTATTATTAGTCAGGAGATTAAAACTTTTAATACAAAAGAAAATCCTGTTTTTAAAGATGCAGAAGCGACCTTATTTCTTGCCTATAAAGACAACAAACTTGTAGGTAGAGTTGCGGCTATAATCAATTGGTTAGAAGTAAACGGACAAAATCAAAAAAAAATGAGATTTGGTTGGTTTGATTTTATAGATGATTTAGAAGTTTCCAAAACACTTTTTGATAAAATAGAAGCCATAGGCAAACAACATGGTTTGGAATATGCAGAAGGCCCTGTGGGCTTTTCAAATCTAGATAAGGTTGGCATCGTTACTGAAGGCTTCGAAGAGTTCACATCTATGGTAACTTGGTATAATCACGCGTATTATATCAAGCATTATGAAGCAGCACATTATAAACCTGAAAAAGGATATATAGAAAGCCGATTTCCATTTGAGAATGTGAAACCTGAATTTTTCTTTAAAGCTCAAGAACTTATAAAAAAACGGTATCAATTAAAGGCGCTAAGCTTCACCAAAACCAGTGATGTTATGCCTTATGTTGACAAAATGTTTGACTTGTTTAACGAAAGTTATGCATCATTATCGTCTTTTGTTGCCATTACCGATATTCAAAAAGCATATTTCAAAAAGAAATTTATAAGTTTTATAAATCCCGAATACATAAAATTCGTTGTGGATAAAGACCATAAGCTTATTGGTTTCGCGATCGTGATGCCAGGCTTCTCAAAAGCTTTAAAAAAAGCAAATGGAAAATTATTCCCTTTTGGATTTAAGTACATTTTAGATGCCAAAAAACATAGTAAGGATGTGATGTTTTATTTAATAGGTATTCATCCAGAGTATCAAAACAAAGGCGTACATGCTGTTATTTTTAACGAATATTATAATACGTTTACAGAAAAAGGAATTGAAACATGTTACAGAACACCTGAATTAGACGACAATTTTGCCATTCAACAAATATGGAAACACTTTAAGCCAGAGGTTTATAGACGTCGAAAAACCTATAGAAAATCATTGTCTTAAAAAGACCCGGAACCTAATATGCTTTATTGTAAAAGCAAAAAAAAAACCGAATCTTAACGATTCGGTTTTTTTATCTTATATATTCTATTTCTATTCTCCCATTGCAGCAACTACCGATGCAGACAAACGTTTGTATGTACCATTTTCCAAACGTTCCCTTATAATATCAAAAGCATCTAAAGTAATCTTTACATCTTCTAAATTATGGGTAGCCGTAGGTATCATCCTTAGTAATATTAACCCTTTAGGGATTACAGGATATACAACAATAGAACAGAAGATACCGTAATTCTCGCGTAAATCCTTAACCAAAGCCATCGCTTCTGGAATACTTCCTTTTAGATAAACAGGAGTAACACAGCTTTGAGTAGTGCCAATATCAAACCCTCTCGCTTTTAAACCCGATTGTAAGGCATTGACGTTTTCCCAAAGCTTAGCTTTAAGCTCTGGCATTGTTTTTAACATATCCAAACGTTTACGTGCACCAACCACCAATTGCATTTGTAGCGATTTCGCAAACATTTGAGAACGTAAATTATATTTTAAATAATCAATAATTTCTTGATCTGCAGCAATAAAGGCTCCTGTACTGGCCAAAGATTTAGCGAAAGTGGCAAAATAGACATCAATACCATCTTGAACGCCTTGTTCCTCACCTGCACCTGCTCCTGTTTTACCAAGTGTTCCAAAGCCATGCGCATCATCTACTAAAAATCGGAAATTAAATTTCTTTTTAAGTTCTACAATTTCTTTTAATCTTCCTTGTTCACCACGCATTCCAAACACACCTTCAGAAATCACTAGAATTCCCCCACCGGTTTGTTCTGCCATTTTTGTTGCTCTTTCTAAGTTTTTTTCTAAACTTTCAATATCATTGTGCTTGTAGGTAAAGCGCTTCCCCATATGCAAACGTACACCATCGATAATACAAGCATGAGCATCTACATCATACACAATAATATCATCTTTCGCAACCAAAGCATCAATAGTAGACACCATACCTTGGTATCCAAAATTCAACAAATAAGCGGCTTCTTTACTAACAAATTCTGCCAACTCATTTTGAAGGGTTTCATGTAATTCGGTATGACCAGACATCATTCTGGCACCCATAGGGTACGCCGATCCGTAAGCAACACCTGCTTCGGCATCTACTTTACGAACTTCTGGATGGTTAGCCAATCCTAAATAATCATTGATACTCCATGTGATGACATCTTTACCTCTAAATTTCATCCTGTTAGATATTTGACCTTCTAACTTTGGAAAAACAAAATAACCTTCTGCTTGAGATGCCCACTTACCTAGTGGTCCTTTGTCTTTATAAATCTTTTCGAATAAATCTTTCATTAATTATAAATCTTATTGCTATTAAAAATTTAAAAAATATACCACAAGGGCACGTTAAAATATATCGATCAAAAAAAAATCGTTTTGAGTCAATATAGTTCAGCGCGTTTGTTAGGTGTTAATGGGTGCAAAATTATATATTTATATCGTTCGAACATAATTTTTAGCCCCTAATTATTAATAAAATAAAAAAAGAGACACCTTTTTGCTATTATAACAAGGTTACCTCTTAATTATGTTCTAGTTTTTTATTACCTTATATATTGAATCCCTTCTGCTGTAGCCTTATTTACGCTATCAAAGAAGCCTTGTTCTTCCATCCATTTATCACTATATACTTTACTCATGTATCTGGAACCATGGTCTGGAAAAATAACAACAACCAAATCGTCTTTTTTAAATCGTCCCTCCTCACCTATTTGTTTAATTGCCTGCATGGCAGCTCCAGATGTATAGCCTACAAACATACCTTCTGTTTTAACGATTTCTCTTGCGGTATGGGCACTCTCTTCGTCTGTTACTTTTACAAATTCGTCTATAAGGTCAAAATCGGTTGCCGTTGGTATTAAGTTTTTACCCAAACCTTCTATTCTGTAAGGATATATTTCTTTTTCATCAAACTCCCGGGTTTCGTGATATTTTTTAATTACAGAGCCAAAAGCATCTACCCCTATAACTTTAATATCCGGATTTTGTTCTTTCAGATACTTCGCAGTACCAGAAATAGTACCTCCTGTACCGCTACACGCTACAAGGTGTGTAATTTTCCCTTCTGTCTGTTTCCAGATTTCAGGACCTGTAGATTTATAATGCGCATCGATATTGAGTTGATTGAAATATTGATTGATATAAACCGACCCTTTAATCTCTTCGTGCAAACGTTTGGCGACTTGATAATACGATCGTGAATCGTCTGCACTAACATGGGCTGGACAAACATATACTTTTGCTCCCATGTTTTTTAACATTTCTATTTTATCTGCTGAAGATTTTGAAGTCACTGCCAATACGCAATCGTATCCTTTTATAACACTTACCATAGCTAAACTAAAGCCTGTGTTTCCTGAAGTGGTTTCAATAATAGTGTCGCCTGGAGTTAAAATCCCTTGTCTTTCTGCCTCTTCGATAATATAAAGTGCTATTCTATCTTTTGAGGAATGACCAGGGTTAAAAGATTCTACTTTAGCATAGAAATCACCTTTAAACTCTGAAGCTATTTTATTAAGTTTAATAAGTGGTGTTTTACCTATTAAATCTAATACACTATCAAAAACCTGATTTTTGTGTTTCATAAATGCTTTTTATAAGCTACAGTAATATTACAAAAATATTTGTAACCCAAACGTCGCAAAAATAAAACTTTTTTTTTTATTATCCATGAATTCCCTCTAAATCTAACAGAAAGGCGTATTCTAGCGCCACCTCTTTTAGACTTTCAAAACGTCCGGATGCCCCACCATGACCAGCATCCATATCGATATTAAACAACAATTTATTCGTATCTGTCTTTTTATCCCTTAATTTTGCTACCCATTTTGCCGGTTCCCAATATTGAACTTGAGAATCGTGCAGACCTGTAATTACAAGCATATGAGGATATTCTTTCTCAACGACATTATCATATGGAGAATACGACTTCATATAAGTGTAAGACTCCAACTCATTGGGGTTGCCCCATTCATCATACTCTCCTGTTGTTAATGGAATAGAATCGTCTAACATGGTCGTAACCACATCTACAAATGGAACTGCCGCCAACACCCCATGGTAAAGCTCTGGATTAAGGTTAATAACAGCTCCAATTAATAATCCGCCCGCAGACCCTCCATAAGCATAAAGATGCTTATGGGATGTGTATTTTTGTTCTATAAGGTGTTTAGAGCAATCTATAAAATCGTAAAAAGTGTTTAATTTGGTAAATAGCTTTCCGTTTTCGTACCACTCCCTACCGAGATACTCACCTCCTCTAACATGTGCGATAGCATATATAAAACCTCGGTCCAACAAGCTTAAACGCACGGTAGAAAAAGAAGGGTCTATAGTAACACCATAAGAGCCATAAGCATATTGTAAAACAGGATTGCTTCCATTAAGCGTAATCCCTTTTTTATACACCAACGATATTGGTATTTTAACGCCATCTCGTGCAGTGGCCCAAATTCGCTTAGACTCGTAATTTTCCTTCTTAAATTTAGCTCCTAAAACAATTTGCTCTTTTTTTATCTCGCTCGTTTTGCTATTAAAATTATAATCGATAACCGCACTGGGAGATGTTAAGGAGTTAAAGCCATACCGTAGTATCTGACTATCAAAATCGGGATTATTACCAATATATGCGGTATATGTTTCAGAATTAAAAGGAAGGTAATAATCCTCGGCTCCATCCCAACTTATAATTCGGATAGCATTCAATCCGTTTTGACGCTCATTTACAACCAAATAATCTTTAAAAATCTCGATATCTTCTATTAAAACATCTTCTCTGTACGGAAGAACATCTTCCCAATGTTCTTTTTCTGTAGCATTTTCGCTGGTTTTTAACAACTTAAAGTTGGTGGCTCCATCACTATTAGCAATTATATAAAAGTGGTCTTGATAATGCGCAATACTATAATCTAATTCTCGAATACGGCTTTGGAATATCTTAAAATCGCCATCAGGCGTGTCTGCATTTATAAAACGGTACTCAGACGTTAAGGTACTAGAAGATCCAATTATAATATATTTTTTAGATTTCGATTTATAAACAAAACTATGAAACGTTTCATCTTCTTCATGATACACCTCTACATCATTGGACATACCGGTGTGCAGTTTATGCTTAAAGATTTTGTGCGAACGCAAAGTCACCTCATCTTTCATAGAATAGAACAGCGTTTTATTATCGTTGGCCCAAGTAGCGTTTCCGGTGGTATTTAGCACTTTATCCTTATATACTTCGCCTGTAACCAAATTTTTAATTTGCAATGTATATTGGCGCCTGCTTAATACATCTGTTGAAAAACAGGCCATTGTATTGTCTGGACTTATCGAAATTCCGCCAAGACTAAAATAGCTATGCCCTTTTGCCATCTCGTTACAATCGAACAAAACTTCTTCATCTGCCTCTAAAGTGCCTTTTTTACGGGTATACACGGGGTAATCTTTTCCAACTTCATAACGTGTTAAGTACCAATAGCCATTATGCTTGTAGGGCACGGAGGTATCATCTTCCTTAATCCTAGCTTTCATTTCTTCAAAAAGTTCTTTCTGAAAACCTTCCGTATGCTGCATCATACTTTTGGTATATGCATTTTCTGCATTTAAATACGCAATAACCTCTGGGTTTTCTTTATCGTTAAGCCAATAATACTCATCTATTCTGGGGTCATTATGGATAGTAAGTGTATGTGGTTTCTTTTTTGCTATGGGTGGTGCTATCATGCTTAAATTCTCTATCATTATTCTACTCTTTTTACAAGAAAGTGCAAAAATACTGCTTAGCAACAATATAATTAGGCTGTTTCTCATATTAATTGTTTAAAGCCAGTGTGTAGTTCATTCTTTATTTAATAATTTTGTAAAATAATAACAAAAAAAAGAGACTATGTTTGGAGACATGATGGGTATGATGGGAAAACTAAAAGAAACCCAAAAAAAAGTAGAAGACACAAAAAAAAGAATGGATACTGTTTTAGTAGATGAAAGCAGTAACGACGGCAAACTTAAAGTAACACTAACGGCCAATAGAACTATTAAATCTATAGAAATTGCCGACGATTTACTTCATGATAAAGAGCAACTTGAAGATTACTTGATTTTAACCTTAAACAAAGCCATCGATAAGGCCACAAACATCAATGAAGCCGAGTTGGCCGCCGTTGCTAAGGATGGCATGCCCAATATCCCTGGATTGGACATGTTTAAATAAACTATCGTTCTGGAAACGATTTACCAGGATTATAAGAACAGGGCTTCGTAGTGCTATTAATTAAATAAACGTCGTAGCTTCTAGAACTTTTACATCATCTAAATAAAAAAAGCCGTGTTCCAACCTTAAATTGGCAAATACCAACACGGCTTTTTCTTGAATTTAGAGCTATTATGTTAAATTTAGTTTTAAATAAAATAATGCACTAAGGTTCTAAAAACATTCTAAGTTCTTTTTTTTCCCTATCATTAAAACCTATTTTTGTTAAAATTTAATTTCAAATTAATGATAACCAACGATCATATAAAAGATCTTAACTCCCGCCTTAAAGCCATTAGGCACTATCTTTGACGTAGATGCTAAACTAATTGAAATACAAAACGAAGAGGAGCAAACCTTTGACCCAAATTTCTGGAACGATTCTAAAGCAGCAGAAGCTATTGTAAAATCTATCCGTGTTAAGAAAAAATGGGTAGAAGATTACCATGCTGGCAAAACCATGTTGGAAGACCTTGAAGTCTTACTCGAGTTTTATAAAGAAGGAGAGTCTACTGCTGAAGAAGTTGAAGCACATTATGAAAAACTTACAACGCTTCTTGAAGACATAGAGTTTAAAAATATGCTTTCTGAAGAAGGGGACAGTTTAAGTGCTGTATTGCAAATAACTGCTGGCGCTGGTGGTACCGAAAGTTGTGACTGGGCCAATATGCTTATGCGTATGTATTTGATGTATGCGGAAAAAAGTGGTTTTAAAATAAAAGAACTCAACTTTCAAGAAGGCGATGTTGCAGGTATAAAAACCGTAACCTTGGAAATAGAAGGCGATTTTGCGTTTGGATGGCTTAAAGGTGAAAACGGCGTACACCGCTTGGTAAGGATTTCTCCTTTTGACAGTAATGCTAAACGACATACCAGCTTTGCTTCCGTTTACGTCTATCCTTTAGTAGACGACACTATTGAAATAGACATCAATCCCGCCGATATTGAAATAACCACGGCACGTTCTAGTGGTGCTGGTGGGCAAAACGTGAATAAAGTAGAGACTAAAGTACAGCTCATCCATAAGCCTACGGGAATTCATATTTCCTGCTCTGAAACACGTTCGCAACATGATAATAGATCACGGGCTATGCAAATGCTGAAATCACAACTGTACGAAATCGAACTTCAAAAACAACTATCTCAACGCGATGATATTGAAGCTGGTAAGATGAAAATAGAATGGGGAAGCCAAATTAGAAACTATGTTATGCAGCCCTATAAATTAGTAAAAGACGTAAGAACGGGCCATGAAACCAGTAACGTAGATGCCGTGATGAATGGTGAAATTGGACCATTTCTTAAGTCTTATTTAATGATGATGGGACAAAGAGAAGAGGATCCGTTAAGTTTATAATTAAAAATTTGCAAAGATTCTGATACTGGATTTTATTCCTTATTAAAATCTTTGCAAGTGTAAAAGTAGAGGTTAAAATGAGTAAAATAAAAACTATAATTTTCGATTTGGGTGGTGTATTGATAGACTGGAATCCAGAATATGTGTTTCTGGATGTATTTCAAGGCAATAGAGAGAAAATGGACTGGTTTTTAAAAAACATCTGCACTAGCGCTTGGAATGAAAACCAAGATGCTGGTTACCCTCTTGAAAAAGCCACACAAGAGCTGGTGCTGCAACATCCTGAATATGCCGAGTTAATTAAAATGTTTTATGGCAGATGGACAGAAATGCTTGGAGGCCCTATCGCTGGCACTGTGGATATCTTAGAAAAATTAGTAAACTCAAAACGCTATAAAGTAGTCGCATTGACCAATTGGAGCCAAGAAACCTTCCCTATCGCACTAGAACGTTTTGAGTTTTTAAAATGGTTCGAAGGTATAGTCGTTTCTGGAGATGAAAAAACCAGAAAACCTTTTAAGGCCATTTACGATATCACTTTAAAGCGTTTCAAAATAAAACCAGATCAAGCTATTTTTATCGATGACAATTTAAGAAATGTAGAAGCCGCAAATACTCTAGGTATCCATGGTATTCACTTTAAGACTCCAGAGTTGCTCATTCAACAATTAGAAAAAAATAATATTTCATTATAATGATCACAATCTATCACAACAACCGCTGTAGCAAATCACGTAACGGATTACAGCTTTTAGAAGAATCTGGAAAAGATTTTAAAATAGTCAAGTATTTAGAAGATATTCCTAATGAAAAAGAATTAAAAGACATCATCGATCTATTAAAAATAAAACCTATAGATCTAGTAAGACAAAACGAATCTATTTGGAAATCAAATTTTAAAGGAAAAGATTTAAGTGATGCCGATATTATTTCCGCCATGGTAGAGCACCCTAAATTAATAGAGCGCCCGATTGTTGTTAATGGAAAAAAAGCAGTTATAGGAAGGCCTTCAGAAAAAATTTTAGAAATCATATAAACGCCGCTCCAAAACAGCTGTTTTAAAACTCTTAACAAGATTTTAACTAAAACACTTTAAACCATAGGTTATTTTTGAAGTCATACTTCTTAAAAATAACTTTAGATGAATCTTTCTGTACCTCTTTTTTTTATTCTCGCCATGTGCTTAATGCCTCATACGTTTTATGCACAAGGCCCTAATATTTCAGCTTCTACAACGCACCTTGCCAAAGATGTAAACATATCTGGTAAAGTTATCGATAAAGACACCAAAGAACCCTTAGAGTACGCGACCATAATTTTTACTAATAAAGAAAAAGTAACCACAGGTGGTATTACCGATAGTAATGGTCTTTTTAATATCTCTATTCAAAAAGGAGTTTACGATGTATCCATCGAGTACATTTCATACATAAGCAAAACCATTAAAAACAAAAAAATTGTTTCAGATGAAAACTTAGGCACTGTTTCATTGGAAATCAACATGGAAGCTTTAGGTGAGGTAGAAATTATTGCCGAAAGAACAACAGTAGAGATAAAGCTCGATAAAAAAATATACAACGTAGGCAAAGACCTTACTGTAAGAGGTGGTACTGTAAGCGATGTATTAGACAATGTCCCCTCTGTTTCTGTAGATGTAGAGGGAAATGTGTCCCTTAGGGGCCAAGACAATGTTCGGATTCTTATTAACGGTAAGCCATCTGGTCTAGTAGGCCTTAATTCTACAGATGCTTTACGCCAACTGCCCGCAGAATCTATAGAACGTGTTGAAGTTATTTCCTCTCCTTCTGCACGCTATGATGCCGAAGGTACCGCAGGTATTCTAAACATCATTTTAAGACGAAGTAAACTTCAAGGTTTAAATGGAGCTATTACAACTAACGTAGGGCACCCAACGCAAGCGGGTGTCTCTGGAAATATAAATTATAGAACCGGTGATTTTAATTTCTTTAATACTACAGGTTACAGCTACAGAGAATCTCCAGGCGAATCGTCCACTAAAAACGAATATTTTAACGGGAGTGACCCCAGCACATTCTTAAATGAAAACAGAGATTTTGATAGACAACGTAAAGGCATAAACACCAATTTTGGCGTAGAGTGGTATATTACAGATTCTGCCTCATTAACTAATTCTTTTTTATATAGAAATAGCAATGACGATGATGAAACCAGAAATCTATCAACCGAGTTAGACGAGTATGCCAATGTTATAAATAGCACTAACCGTTTTGAATTAGAAAAAGAAGACGATACTAATATTCAGTATTCATTAAACTTCGATAAACAATTTAATGGGAATAGTGAACATAAATTTACTTTTGATTTTCAATTTGAAAAAAGTAGAGAGAATGAAAATTCGCTAATTTCTGAAGATGGAAATGATGTAGAAACCGTTGAGACCTTAGAAAAACAAGATCAAATTTTATTGCAATCCGATTATGTTATGCCCATAGGCGAAAAAAGTCAATTCGAGTTTGGGTACCGTGGCAATTTCAGCAAGTTAAATACCGATTACACACTTGCTTTTAATGAAAGTGGTAATTATGTAGTAGATACCGATGTTAGCAACAATCTAATATACAAAGAACATATTAATGCGGTTTACTCTCAATTCGGCAGTAAAGTAAAAGATAAGTTTTCATTTTTATTAGGATTGCGAATGGAATCTACTCGTGTAACCATAGATCAAAAAACAAGCAACGACTTAAAAAAGAAAAACTACATTGGCCTATTCCCTACTGTTAACTTAGGTTATGAAATATCAGAAAAACAAAGTGTTACTTTAGGTTATAATAGAAGAATACGAAGAGCGCGTTCTCGTTATATCAATCCATTTCCTTCTCGAAGCAGTGCAACAAATCAATTTCAAGGAAATCCAGATATAAACCCAACCTACTCCAATTCCTTTGATATTGGATATTTAAATAGATTTGGTAAACTTACTCTAAATTCTTCTATATATTTCCAACATGCCACAGATGTATTTACATTTATAGCCCAAGACAGTGGAGAAACAGTAATTGTTGGCGGTACAGAAGTACCTGTTATAACACGTTCTCCAATAAACTTAGCGACCAATGACCGTTATGGGTTTGAGTTTACGCTAACTTATAGACCTAATAAAAAATGGAATATGAATGGAAATTTCAACTTATTCCAGTCTAAAACAGAAGGCTTTTATAATGATATAGATTACGGCGCCCAAAACGCAAGCTGGTTTATTAGGTTTAACAATAAATATACCCTACCCGGCAATATCGATTGGCAAACCCGTTTATTTTATATGGGCCCAAGAGAAGATGCACAAAACAAAACAAAAGGTATGTTTTCTACCGATATGGCCTTTAGTAAAGATTTATTTAAGGATAGCGCCTCTATCGCTTTAAGTGTAAGTGATGTATTCAATTCGGCTAAACGCGACATGTTATCTACCACAGAAACGTTTATTAGCGATAGTGAATTTAAATGGCGAAAACGTACTTTTAATTTATCGTTCACTTATAGGTTTAACCAACAGAAAAGAAATGACCGTGAGAGCAGACAAGGAGAGGATGGTGGAGAAGACATGGGTTTTGAGTAATAAAACCCATACTATTTAAACACAAAAAAAAGGAAGCTAAAAATTAGCTTCCTTTTTTGTTATCTTAAATGTTCAAAATAAATAATGACTTATTTATTTCGAGCCTTTTTTTCATCTCTTTTCTCTTTAATAAACTCTATAAGAGCACCACCGATCCAATACGGTATTACAAAAGTCATTAAAAATATCATCAACCAAAACCCTATGGTCAAAATGGTTAAAAATGCTAAAAATCCTAAATATTGGTCAAAATCGAACATAATGATGCGTGTCTTTTAAAAAATCTAATGCAAAGATAACGCAAAGCCATTAGTTATACAATATCAAATTAAAATATATTAACAGTGTTTTTAACAATTACATAAAGGAATGCCATATTCCAAATGTGGTTTTCTAATGGAATAACAGTTTTGCTTTTAAGATTTACTTATTTTTTTTACCACTGCTTAAATAATCCTTTTCGTAAAATCTCTTTTTAAAAACGGTTCTTTACGATGAACGTAGAAAGGCAAAAGAGGTTTTAAAATTTGATAAACAAAATATTTTTAGTTAAGCTTTAAAAACAACTACATATTATAGTTTTTATTACCTACTTTTGTAGCAACATGAAAAGAATAGCTACAAACATAAAGCATTTAAGAACGCTTAAAAAGCTTTCTCAAGAGGTTTTAGCCACGGAGCTAAACATTACCCGGTCCCGTATTGGTTCTTATGAAGAAGGACGCTCTGCCCCTACTATAGAATTGCTTATAAAGTTATCTGATTACTTTAAACTTCCTATTGATATTTTATTGCGAAACGATTTAACAAAAGCAACAAACGCCTCTTTTATTGAAATTGACAATAGACGGGTGTTGTTTCCTATTACGGTAGACTATGATAATGAGGATTTAATTGAAGTGGTTCCCGTTAAAGCTTCCGCTGGATATTTGGCCGGCTATGATGACCCCGAATATATTGAACAACTACAAAAAATAAAACTCCCCTTTTTACCTACAGGTAAACATCGAGCCTTTCCCATAAAAGGAGACTCCATGCTCCCTATGAAAGATGGTGCATTTGTTATTGGCCGTTTTGTAGAAGACAGAAAAGATATAAAAAGTGGAAGAACCTACGTATTAGTAACTCTAAATGATGGTATGGTATATAAACGCGTTATAAATAATATAGATTTTAACAACTCCCTGCTATTAATGTCCGATAACAAAAAATATAACGATTACAGCATTCCTATTAGTGATGTTTTAGAAATCTGGGAATACACATGCAGTATTAATACCCAAGAATATAGTGAAGAAGAACTCAAGCTAAGCAGCATTATAAATATGTTTACGGAACTGGGGATTGAATTAAAAGCTTTAGAAAAATTAATGTAATGGTATACACAGTTATTGACGTTGAAACTACAGGTGTTGGAAATAAGATTACCGAAATCTCTATTTTTAGATATGAAGATGATGTGCTAGTAGATGAGTTTACCTCACTTGTAAATCCAGAACGGCTCATTCCCGATTACATAACCGCCCTAACGGGTATTGAAGACAGTATGGTTGCCGAAGCGCCTACATTTTATGAGATTTCTGAAAATATTTTAGCCATAACCCAAAGTGCTACATTTATTGCCCATAGTGTTAATTTTGACTACAATGTGATACGAAACGAATTTAAGGCCATTGGTATAAGTTTTACGAGAAAAAAGCTTTGTACCGTAAGGTTGTCGCGAACATTGCTGCCTGGGCATAAGTCTTATAGTTTAGGAAAACTATGTAGCACCCTAAATATTCCTATAGTAGGCAGGCATCGTGCGAGAGGAGACGCTGAAGCCACTGTAACACTTTTTAAATTACTACTAGAACAGCCTAACGCCCATGATACCATTCAGTCTTTCTTAAAAAAAAACTCCAAAGAAGCAACGCTTCCAAAACACCTTAAGCAAGATACTTTTGAGCAATTGCCGCAAGCTCCAGGGATTTATTATTTTAAGGATAAAAAAGGCCGTGTAATCTACGTAGGCAAAGCAAAAGACATTAAAAAGCGTGTCTTAAGCCATTTTTATAGCAAAACAGAGAACGAACTCAATTTATCTCGTGAAACTGCTGATGTGGATTTTGAACTCTCGGGCAGCGAAACCATTGCCTTGCTTATGGAAGATGCTGCTATAAAACAATATTTTCCAAAATACAATCAAGCTGCTAAACGCCCCCCTAAAGCGTTTGCTTTATTTAGCTATCAAGACCGAAGAGGAATTATACATTTGGCTTACAACTCGCTTAAAGCTACCCCAGCGCCTATACAGATATTATACAGCATTCAAGAATGTCGCCAATATTTAGAACTTCTTTGTAAACGTTTTAATCTGTGCCCAAAATATTGTCATTTACAGGAAGGCGTCATGCATTGCTCCCATTATTCTATTCAAACCTGTAAAGGCATCTGTAAAGAAAAAGAATCTAATGCTTTATATAATCTCCGGGTGAAACAAGCTATAGAATATCTTAAAAATATATCTAAAGATTTGATTATAAAACAACTCGGTAGAAATGAAAATGAAGAGGCTTTTATTATGATTGAAAACAACAATTACCGAGGTTACGGCTTTATTGATAAAGATGAGCAGATTACTAATAATGCCGACCTGGAGCGTTTTTTAATTCCACAAAAGGATAATGTAGATATTCAAAAAATAATTAAGACTGCAATTGTGAGTACGTCTTGATTGCTTAAAATGCATCCTTAAAAATGTAATAGACCGACTTCAAATGCTTAATAAAACCATTTTGCCTTTTCATTGTAATTGAGGTTGGCTCCTTTTGAAATTATAAAGACCTGTAAAATCTAAATCCTACTATGCAATGGTTAATCGATACACATTAGTTTCTCTTTTTATAAACCCTAGCTTTTGATATAATTTATTCGCTGCTACTCGCTCCGGACTAGAGGTTAAGTTTATTTTTTCGATATTTTTATCCTTAACATACTCTATAGAAAATTGAATGAGTTGTTTGCCAACACCTTTACCTCTTGCGGCGCTATCAACCACCACGTCTTCTATCCAAACCTTATCTCCCGTTGGGATTCTATTAAAAACCAATGTTAATGTTCCTAATATTTCGTTATTTTCTTCTGCTATAAAAAGCACTGTATTAGGAGAAGCAATAAGGGTTTCCAAGTCTTTTTTTGTCGGCAATGCACAGTCTGGACAAAGCTGAGGAATCAGTTGCCCAAAGGCATTTACCACATTTTCTGTTATAGTTCTTACCTTGTAAATATTCATGATGAAAAATAAGTGTTTATTAAATTCTCAATACTATGCAACGTTTTTCAAAACCAACATATATCCAAATATAGAAAAGAAGTTATCAATAGGCACATATAAAGTATAAAAAAAGCCTTCTCTTAAAATATCTTTTAGATCTAAATAAATCACCAATAAAAAAACACCAGACAGAATACAGCTCTTACTTAGGTTAGGGTTTTGAAACTAGAACAAAAAAACCTGATGAAAAATTCCATCAGGTTTAGTCTCCTATCTTCTAATCTTATGATTTTAAAACAGCTTTAAAAATTTATACTGTTTTCAAATATTCTAATACTTCAATACTGACTTTTTCTCCAGTAAATCCGAATTTATCATCCAGTACACTTGCCGGTGCAGAATAGCCAAAATGTTCTAATCCGAACACTTTACCATTTGCGCCTACAAGTCCTTCTAAGTTTACAGGTAATCCTGCTGTTAAACCAAACAAAGGTTTGTTTTTTGGAACAATACGTTCTTGATATTCTTTTGATTGCAATCTAAATAAACCTTCTGAAATAATAGAAGCAATATTCACTTTTAAGCCATGTTTTACTTCTAAAAGTTCTGCAGCTTCAAATAAAGTCGCCACTTCCGATCCATTGGCTATTAACACCACATCTGGATTCTCTGTTTCTTTTACTAAATAGCCTCCTTTTTCTGCCGCTAAAGCCTCTTTATATCTTGAGGTGCCAAGTGCTGGAATATCTTTAATACCTTGTCTTGATAAAATCAAGCCTGTTGGCGTATTCTTGTTTTCCAAAGCCATTTTCCAAGCCACACTGGTTTCTGCAGAATCTGCAGGTCGTAAAGCCAAGAAACTGGGTTTGCCACTATGATTTTTAAGTTTTTCCAATAAACGTATTTGTGCTTCTTGCTCCACAGGCTGATGCGTTGGGCCATCTTCACCTACTCTAAAGGCATCATGTGTCCATACATATTTTACTGGTAATTCTTGGATCCCACTTAAACGAATGGCTGGTTTCATATAGTCTGAAAACACAAAAAATGTAGCCACTACAGGAATAATCCCTCCATGTAATGCCAATCCATTGGCGATACAGGCCATAGTTAATTCGGCAACCCCTGCTTGTAAAAACGATCCAGAAAAGTCTCCTTTTTGTAACGCTTGTGTTTTCTTTAAGAAGCCATCCGTTTTATCACTGTTCGATAAATCGGCAGACGACACAATCATATTCTCTACATTTTCGGCTAAGTAGCCTAAAACGCCAGAAGAAGCTGCTCTTGATGCTAATCCAGCTTTATGCTCTATAGATTCAAAGTCTAATTCTGGCAATTCTCCAGACAAGAAGAAGTCTAATTTATCGGAAAGTGCTGCGTTTTCTTTTCTCCAAGCTGCAATTTCAGCTTTCTTTTCGGCTGCCTTTGCTGTTTTTTCTTTTAATAAGTTTTGATAAAATGCATTAACATCATCATATATATCAAACGGATTATCTATAGAAGCGCCTAAGTTTAATAAGGTTTTGGCGTAATCTGCACCAGTAGCACCTATGGGCTGACCATGTAATTCACAATGGCCCTCAAACATACTGCCATCTGCAGTAACACAGCCTTTACCAATTATCGTTTTACCAATAATTAATGTTGGTTTTTCTGTTTCGTTATTGGCATCGGTTAATGCTTTTCTTATTTCTTCATGATTATGCCCATCAATAGTCACTACTTTCCATCCCCAAGCTTCATATTTCATGGCGGTATCTTCAGTTGTTACCTCATCTGTTGGTGTAGACAACTGGATATCGTTAGAATCGAAAAACATAATAAAATTGCTCAAACCTAAATGACCTGCAATTCTACCAGCACCTTGAGAGACCTCTTCCTGTATGCCTCCATCTGAAATAAAACCATATATTTTATGGTTCATCCAGTCTCCAAAACGAGCCTGTAAAAACTTAGCGCCAATTGCCGCACCAATACCCATGGTATGACCTTGACCTAAAGGGCCTGAAGTATTTTCGATACCTCTAGCAACATCTACCTCTGGATGTCCTGGTGTAATAGACCCCCACTGACGAAAATCTGCAATATCTTCTTTTTTATAATTACCCAAAAGGTAATACTGTGCATACATTAATGTTGATAAATGTCCCGCATCCATAAAAAAACGATCTCTAAATGGCCATGCCATATCTGAGGGGTCATAATTAAAAAATTCTGAATATAGGATGTGCATAAAATCAGCGCCTCCCATAGGGCCACCTGGATGTCCCGAATTTGCCTTTTCTACCATAGCCACAGCCAATGCCCTAATATTATCCGCGGCCTGTTGATCTATTTTTTTGTTCATTTTGTTAATGATGTTAATATTTATCGTTTGTTCGTAATTTCTTACACTTATTATTAATATAATTACAAATCTATTAAAAATTTATCTCTCATTGATTCTATATTCAAATTTAAAATCAAATTCTAATTTTTTTGATATATATTTTTACTAATATTTTTTTTGATTTTTTAATTCACCAAAACAAAAAAAACACAAAACACTACTTATAAGATGATTAACCAAAACTTTGAAGAATTTTTAACAAGACAATTAACAATTAAAAAATAGGGAGGTTATATAGAGCATATTCAAAATCCTATTGTTTTCAGCGCACTTAAAAATATCCTATATTTATCATACTTGTTTTTAAAATCTTAAAAAACGGATTATATATAATAATAATATTTAAATACCAAATCTATTTTAGCAAGAGGAATTTCCTTTTTCACCATTCTCTTTTAAAAACAATACACTATAACGTTTAAAATGCTCGACCAAAGACTGTAAATGCTTATAGAATTTAATCATGGTTTTTTTACATTTACTTTTTACTATAATTTCAAAAGCGATATTTTTTTCTTCTATTAAATTTATAAAGAACCATCCGTTAGGAAAAAAAACCGTTAAGCCCTTATTTCCCATTTGTGTTTGATATAATATAAATTCACCATTAGCCCAATTAAGCAATTGCCCATAAGCATCTATAGAATTTAGGTGCTCATGCCAAACCATTTGATATCTGGAATCTACAAATTCTGGTTTCATTTTATTGTTTTTTTAAAGCGCTCACATTTAGACCATAGTCTATAAATTAAATCCCGTTGCTAATTACAACGGGATTCCTGCTATTAATCACTCTGTATTTAATTTATTAAATCAATGTTTTAATCTCGGAGATTATACGGTCTGCTAATTTATCTGCTTTTTCTTGAGATAAACTTTCTGTATAAATCCTAATTATAGGCTCGGTGTTGGACTTTCTTAAATGCACCCATTCTGAAGCAAAATCAATCTTTACGCCATCTATTGTGTTAACCTCTTCATTTTTATACTCGATTGCCATTTTATTTAAAATATCATCCACATCGATATCAGGTGTTAAAACTATTTTCTTTTTACTCATAAAATAATTCGGGTAAGTCCCTCTTAAGGCTTTACATGATATCTTTTTATGGGCGAGATGGGAAAGAAATAAAGCAACACCCACCAAAGAATCTCTCCCATAATGGGATTCAGGATATATAATCCCGCCATTTCCTTCACCCCCTATAACAGCTTTTGTTTTTTTCATTTCAATAACAACGTTCACTTCGCCCACCGCACTAGCCGTATAGGTTCCACCGTGTTTCTCTGTAACATCCTTTAAAGCTCTCGAAGATGATAAATTGGAAACCGTATCGCCACCTTTTAATTGTTCCAACACATAATCTGCACAGGCCACAAGCGTGTACTCTTCACCAAACATAGCCCCATCTTCACAAACAATTGCCAACCGATCAACATCAGGGTCGACTACAATACCTAAATCGGCCTTTTCTTTAACCACAAGCTCCGATAGGTCTGTTAAATGCTCCTTTAATGGTTCTGGGTTATGCGGAAAGTGCCCATTGGGTTCGCAATATAACTTAACACAGGCTACACCCAGCTTATCTAATAAGGCAGGAATTGCAATGCCTCCTGTAGAGTTTACGGCATCGACAACCACTTTAAAGTTTGCCTCTTTAATAGCCTTTACATCTACTAGTTTTAATTTTAAAACTTCTTCAATATGTTTGTCTATATATCCAGATACTTTTTTGTAAGTGCCCAAGTCATCCACATCGGCAAAAAAGAAAGCATCTTTTTCGGCAATTTTTAAAATCTTTTTTCCTTCTTCAGCATTTAAAAACTCCCCTTTTTCATTAAGCAATTTTAAAGCATTCCATTCTTTTGGATTATGACTTGCGGTGATTATAATCCCACCATGAGCAGATTCCATAGGAACCGCAATCTCTACAGTAGGTGTTGTAGAAAGGCCTAGATCTATTACATTTACACCTAAACCTACTAAAGTATTACTTACCAATCCACTTATCATCTCTCCAGAAATTCGGGCATCTCTACCCAAAACAACGGTTAAGGTTTTAGTGCTATTTTGTTCTTTTAGCCACATACCATAGGCTGCTGCAAACTTTACAGCGTCAATGGGCGTTAAGTTATCATTTACTTTACCCCCAATAGTGCCTCTTATTCCTGAAATGGATTTTATCAGTGCCATAATATCTCTAATTTATAATTTTAAACCCCATCTTTGGAAACAAGAATGGTGTCTTATGTAAGGTGATATAGGACGAAAGACATATAAAGACTTATTCTTTGAATGCAAAACGTCCTATACCAGCTTATTTAATAATTCCGTTTAATAATATTTTGGTGTATCCTTTAATACTCCCATCTTACAAAGGCTTCCATCGCTGCATAATGCGATAGGCCAAGTTGGTCGTAAAGTTCGGCTGTTTCTTTGTTCCTATCCTCAGCACGTTGCCAAAACTCTCTACTATCGGTACCCTGGAACACCACTCCATCTTTTTGCGATTGGTGTTTAAAGATTCCTTTCCGTTTCTCTAAAACTTGGTCTGGCCCCATGGGTACAGCCATCTCAATCTCATCGATACTCCATTCTTGCCAAGCGCCACGATATAGCCACAACCAACAATCATTCATGAATTTTTTAGGCTTAAGTGCTTTAACAGCTTCGAAAACAGCATCTAAACATACTTTATGCGTTCCGTGTGGATCCGCCAAATCTCCTGCTGCAAAAATCTGATGGGGTTTAATTTTTTCAATTAAATCCATTGTTAACTTAACATCTTCTTCTCCTAAAGGATTTTTCTCGATTTTACCAGTTTCATAAAACGGTAATTCCATAAAATGAATTTGAGCATCTGGAATACCGATAAAATGACATGTGGCACGCGCTTCTCCTTTTCTTATAAGGCCTTTAATATACCGTACTTCTGGCGTGTCTATTTCACTTGATTTTTTGTTTTTCAAAAACTCAGCGGCTTTTTTATAAATGTCTATCGCTTCTTTGCTTTCAATTCCGAATTTCTCATTGTAATCGCAAACAAAACTGGCAAATCGCAAGGCCTCATCATCTGCAACAGCTATATTACCTGAGGTTTGGTAGCCCACATGAACCTCATGTCCCTGTTCATGCAATCTTTTAAAAGTCCCCCCCATACTAATGATGTCGTCATCGGGATGTGGACTAAATATAATAACCCGTTTTTTAGCCGGTTCTGCACGTTCTGGTCGTTTAGCATCATCGGCGTTTGGTTTTCCGCCTGGCCAACCTGTAATAGTGTTTTGTAGTTTATTGAATATTTTAATATTGATATCATATGCTGGACCAGAATCTGCCAAAAGATCACTCATACCGTTTTCGATATAATCGGGATCTGTTAACATTAAAATAGGTTTATTGAGATGAAGGGCCAAATTGAGAACCGCTTTTCTAATCAACTTATCTGTCCAAACAATTTTTTCAACCAACCAAGGCTTGTCTATTCTTGTTAGTTTTGATGCCGCAGCTTTATCCAATATAAAAGTAGCGTTATTATGTTCCTGTAAGAACGATGCTGGTACTCTACTAGTTACCTCACCCTCTGTTGAAGCCTTTATTATATTCGCTTTTCTTTCACCCCATGCTAAAAGTATCACTCTTTTAGCTTCCATAATTTTCTTAACGCCTACTGTAATAGCCGTTCTAGGGGTGTTTTCCAAGCCTGAAAAATCGCCGCTTGCTGCCACTCTAGTAATGTGATCTAAAGCCACCAAACGCGTTCTGGAGTTTTGAAGCGACCCAGATTCGTTAAATCCAATATGGCCATTACCTCCAATTCCTAAAATTTGGATATCGATACCGCCCAAAGATTCTATTTTGGACTCATATTGATCACAAAAATCGGCAATGCCCTCTTTAGATAATAGTCCATCAGGTATATGGCAGTTTTCTGGCAATATATCGATATGATTGAACAAATGTTCTTTCATAAAGCGCACATAACTGTTTACAGAATCGGGCTCCATAGGATAATATTCATCCAAATTGAAAGACACCACATTTCTAAAACTTAAGCCTTCCTCTTTATGCAAACGCACCAATTCTACATATAAGCCCTTTGGAGAAGACCCCGTTGCCAATCCTAGAATACAGGGCTGTTTTTGAGCCTGTTTAACTCGTATAAGATCTGCTATTTCTTTAGCAACGGCTTTCGACGCTGTCGCTGAATTTTCAAAAACCACGGTTCCGATATTCTCAAACCGTTTTTCGAATCCTGTTGCTTTGTCTATACTGCTTTTTAACATATCTATTTTTTTATGTATTATTTAGTTTTAATTATTTCTTCCCAATATCCTGTCTAAGACCCAACTGGTATGCATCGCGGTTTTTCCAGTAGAAGGATGTACAATCCTTTTAGATAAATGGGCTTTCATGTTTTGCACATGAAACTGCTGAATATGTTTCGGGTTTTCTATGACAACACTTTCTTTTTGTCCTTCAGTTTCCAGTTCTATAGGAGCCTCATCAAAAACCGAAAAGCGTATTTTTCCTTTACTGCCATAAATTTCTACTTGATCTTCTCTTTTTGCCGTTCCAAAATTCCAACTTCCAGACCCTGTTACTCCATTCTCATGGACCCAATGCCCTGTAACGGCATCCATGGCTGTATATAAGCCTTGTTGGTTAATGGCCATACCCCTTGCTTCTGTAATGGGACCTAGTAAGTGGCCAAATAAATCTATGCCATGAGATGCCAGATCGTCAAAATACCCTCCATAAGCAATTTTAGCATCGGTACGCCAATTGTAGTTTTTAGACAGGTCTATAGCATTTGCTGGTTTGCTAAGGTGCCAATTGATATGCCTAAGCTCCCCTATTTTATTATTATCGACCCAGGATTTTACGTTTTCAAACCTAGGCAATGAACGTCTATAATATGCCACAAACAATGGAATGTTCTTAGCTTCAAAAGCATTATTAATTTCCACACATTCCTTGTAAGTAGGCGCCATCGGTTTTTCAATACAACATATTTTACCTGCTGCGGCCACTTTTAAGGCATAATAACCATGGGAATCTGGTGGCGTTGCAATGTAAACAGCATCAATTTCAGGAGCATTAATCAAATCTTCTGCCTGTTGATAAACTTTGGGAATCGCGTGTCTTAAAGCATAATCTTGAGCTTTTTCAAAATCCCTTCGCATTACGCCGTGCAACTCAAAACCTTCTGTCTTTTGATAAGCAGGACCGCTTTTAAGCTCCGTAACATTTCCACACCCAATAATGCCCCATTTATAAACCTTAGTCATAACTTCATAAACCTTATTAAAATCTGTTTTTTATTTAGATGTCCAACTTTTAAACTTATGTCCCCATAAGGCAAAAAACAGAACGAAAGCATAACATGGTATTAAAATCCAATAACTGCTTGTAGACGCCGCAGCCATAGCCTCGGCCTGTTCTATGCCACTAGTTACCAATTCATGTTTCGTAGAATCGACCATTCTTCCATATAATGGCGGAATAATAGCACCCCCAGAAATAGCCATAACCAATAAGGCTGAAGCTGTTTTGGTGAACTTTCCTAACCCATCCAAAGACAATGGCCAAATTGCTGGCCAAACTAAAGCATTAGCTATACCAAGAGCAGCTACAAATAATATAGAGGTATACCCGGTGGTATTTAAAATACAGATACTGAAAATAATCCCTAAAATGGCACTAACGATCAATGCTGTGGTTTGCTTAACATATTTAGGTATTAAAAATACGCCTAAAGCATATGTTGCAACCATCGCCATAAGCGTGTAAGTGGTAAAAAATTTAGCCTCTTCTCCAGTAAACCCTAAAGAGATGCCATAAGCGATTATCGTATCGCCTGCAATAACTTCTGCTCCAACATACACGAATAACGCTAAAACACCCAACCATAAATGTGGAAATTGAAAAATACTGGTTTTCGCTGTTTTACCTGTTGCGGTTTCCTCCACCTCTTCTGCCTCAACATGTGGTAATGGTGCTTTTCTTATTAAGGCTCCTAAAACAAATAGAACAACTGCCATAATGATATAAGGCATAAAAACACTATCTGCCATGGTATCCAATAGCACTGTTTTTTCTTCTAGAGTAGCCGTTCCTAGTTTTTCTTTTACTTCATCAATACCCGACAATAATATAGCACCAAAAATTAAAGAGCCCAAAGCTCCAGCGGTTTTGTTGGCTATACCCATAATAGCGATACGTTTAGCACCACTTTCTATGGGACCTAAAATAGTAATATATGGGTTGGCTGCTGTTTGTAAGATTGTCATCCCTACGCCTTGAATAAAAATACCAGTTAAAAACACCCAATAAGTTCTGGCTTCTGCTGCGGGAATAAAAACCAAAGCCCCTATTCCCATGATGATCAACCCTAAAGACATCCCTCTTTTATATCCAATTTTATTTAGAATATACGAGGCTGGCAATGCCATCACCACAAAAGATATGTAAGAAGCCGATGCAACTAAATAAGACTGTGCATCGGTTAACTCGTTAATGGTTTTCATAAACGGAATTAAAGCTCCATTGATCCATGTTACGAACCCGAAGATAAAAAAGAGTCCTGCTATAATAATTACAGGCACCAAGGTTTTGTTTTTAGTTTGTAAATCGTGTGAATTTGACATATAGTTTAAATTAGCGTTAGTGGTTTTCTAGTTGAACTTCATCATACTTTTCGGTTAAACTCTGTATAAGCTTAAACTGGTTCTTTGCACGATCCAAATTATGTTCCGCATATTTTGTTTTATAATACGTATCGCCATTCAAATAATCTGTTAAGAACCGTAACGCCATAATAAATATCATGGTTTTAGCTGCTAATGGCAAATGCTTCAATTCTAAAGGCGATATGGATTTTTTCATTTTCTTTAAAAACCCTTTAGTATAAGCCTTATAGAATTCCACATTAAACTCTACCAAATCCAAATTCGTTTCATCTTCGGCCGCAGTATTGCAAATGGTTCTTATGGCATCTCCAAAATCGTAATGCACAATTCCAGGCATCACCGTATCGGTATCTATCAAACAAAGCCCTTTATCTTTCTTATTGAAAAGTGCATTTGATATTTTAGTATCGTTATGGGTAACCCGTAATTTTATGTCTCCAGATTCCTTAAGTTTTTGAAGGATATGCATTTCTTCTTTTAGCGCTTCCACCTTTTTTATATAGGGTTTTGCCTGACCCAACCGTTCTTTAGAGGCTACTTTTAGAGCTGCTTCAAATTGGGAGTATCGAAATGACATATCATGAAATTTCGGAATAACCTCTGTTAATTGAGAAGCATCAAAATCATCAGTATAGGTTAAGAATTGCCCTAATAATTTTCCGCCTTGATATGCAATTTCTTTACTGGTAACAATTTCATGGGTTACGCTTTTATCTATAAAATACGTTAAGTTCCAATAATTTCCATCTTCGCTTTTATAAAAGGAATGTCCATCTTTGGTTTTAGCGAAGGCCAATACGCGTCTTTTTTTCTTTTTTTCAGATAAATCATTTAGTTTTTTCTGAATATGACGACTCACCGCCACCTTATTTTCGATAAGTCCTGGAACGTCTTTAAAAACGCCATGATTAATACGTTGCAAAACAAAGTAAGGCTTCTTTCTGGTTATAATAAGATATGTATCATTAATATGCCCAGATGCTAATTCTTTAAAACTATAAAATTCGCCATCATGTTCAAATTCCTCGAAAATGGTCTTTAATTTCTCTCTTAACATATTACCAAAGTTTGGTAGGGTAAACGCCCTGTTCTTTTAATTCTTCTATTGCTTTTTGAACAATTTCTTTATCTTCTTTATAAGTAACCCCAAACCATTTGGCATTAGATTTCAAAACTTCTACACTAGCTTTTTCTGATTTCAATATCTCATTGACCACAGAAGGAATATAAAACTCTGCTTTTAAATTATCTTTATTAGCCTCTAAGAACGTTTCAAATAAGGATCCGCCAAACTCAAAACACTTAGGCGTAAATCCCCAAAAATTCATGGACACGACCGTTTCACCATCAATAGGGATCATTTTGCCATCGTCATCTTTTCGCTTCAATTCACCATCTATTTTTTCGATATGCGTACGCTCTGTCACATCTACCAAATACCCATCTTCATCTACTTGGCACTCCCCTCTAGACACATACCCATGATCGGAAACCGTGTTTTTAAGCAAGTAAGCCATCGTATTAAAGTTGTAAGAATTTTTATCTTTTTTCGCTAGAGACTTTGCCATAACCTGAAATGCTTCGGCACCGTAAAAATCGTCTGCATTAATAATTGCAAAGTTCTCTGTAACAGCATCTTTCGCCATTAAAAGAGCATGACCTGTACCCCAAGGCTTAGTTCTTTCTGAGTTTATGTATTTATCAGGAACACTATCCAATTCCTGATACACATAAGCCACTTCTGCTCTACCTTTTAATTTTTTATTAAAAATCGCTTTAAAGTCTTCTTCAAAACTCTTTCTAATAATAAAAACAAATTTTCCAAACCCAGCCCTAAGAGCATCGTATAGTGAAAAATCGATAATGGTATCGCCTTCTGGAGTAAAGGCGTCCATCTGTTTTAACCCCCCATACCTACTTCCCATGCCGGCGGCCAATATTACAAGTGTTGGTTTTTCCATTTTTTTGTATTTTATTTTTTATTTAAAAATCAAGATCATCGAGAAGACAAAAACATAATGCCTTATTAACCAGCAGAATAAACAAACAAAACAAAGCTAAAATCATTCTACCTCTTACAAAAATAGAGAATGTAATTGGATTAAAAAAGGAAAAAGCAAAAATATGTGTTCGAACACACAAAAAATATGTGTTCGATAACATAGTTGGAAATTTCAATTGCTTTTATATATTTGTAACATGTCTAAAAAATATACCATTCGTGATATTGCCGAGCTAGCAGGTGTTTCTAAAGGCACAGTAGATCGTGTTTTACATAAAAGAGGGAAAGTTTCGGAAACGGCCCTAAAAAAAGTAACACAAGTACTAAATGAAATAGACTACCACCCCAACCTTATTGCCCGAAATTTAAAAAACAATAAGGCATATACCATTTATGTGTTACTTCCAGACCCTAATGAAGATCCTTATTGGGAATCTTGTTTAGAAGGTATTGATACGGTAATGGTAGAATTTGGTGCTTTTGGTATTAATATACAACAATTATACTTTAGCCCTACAAACACCCAATCTTTTTTAGATGCTAATGCCTTTATACAACGTGCCGCGCCAGATGGAGTACTTCTAGCGCCCTTATTTTTTAAAGAGGCAAGAATTGTTTTGCAACACTATGACACCTTAGGCATTACGGTTTTAACATTTAACAACGCCATTAAGTCTACCACCACAAAAAGTTTTATTGGTCAAGATCTGTATCAAAGTGGGCGCGTTGCTGCTAAATTAATGCACAGCATTACCGATCATGGAGATATTGCCATACTTCATATTGATGAAAAGTATAAAAATGCGGTATTTATGCAAGAAAAAGAGAAAGGATTTAGAAGTTACTTTAAAGCATGCCCGGATTACAATGTTTTAAAGTGCAAATTGAAACATCCTGATTTTGAACTGGTACTTAACAGTTTTATAAAAGACCATCCTAATTTAAAAGGAATTTTTGTTACCACCTCCAAAACCTATCAAGTGGCAGATTTTATCAAAAAAAACCTTTACAATCATATCGCGCTGGTAGGCTATGATTTGTTAAATGAGAATGTAGCACATTTAAAAGCTGGTACTATAGATTTCTTGATCCATCAAAACCCGAAACAACAGGCATATTTTGGGTTGAAATTTTTAGTGGAGTATTTTCTCTTTGAAAAGGAAATTCCAAGTCAATTATTACTGCCAATAGATATCGTTAATTCTGAAAACGTAAATCCGTTTATGAGACATTAACGTTTAGTATAAAAGAAATAGGTTAATAAATAAGCCCGTACTAATGGGTTAGTACGGGCTTATTTAATTTGTTTTATATACCGCTAAACGAATACTCCCGAGCACTCGGAAACCTTCTTAATAATTTAAAACAAGTTGCTTTTTGTAAAAGTAATAGATTTACCAATTTACAGCTAAATTTAAAATTATGTTTAAAAAAAGTAGCCCTATTATGAACGTGCCTTTATTTAGCTTTGGTTATTGCAAGACGAATACTTAGTTAGTTTGTATTTCTCTCGTTTGATTCCATATTTTGGAATTCCATTGCATATTTAATTTTTGAAATTTAATTCGAATTTTTATCGTACTCATAAGTAAATTTAGCTTTTAAAAGCTTTCCGTTTTCTTTCAATCAAGTGATTATAGTTTAACCTCTTCCAACTGTAAGAGCCCAAAAGAAGTTGAAGTATGAAAGTCTGGAGTTTCTGTGTTTGGATCTACCCAAGTAATCCAAGTAGGCTCATAGTTTCCGTTTTCCTGTTTATTGTATTTTGCTCTATAAATACCCGTTTCAATAGTGCCCTCTTTTAAAAGGTTCTTTTTAATTAATGAAGCTACACTAATGGCTATCTCAACGGTAAAAAAATCGTTTTGAATATCCGATTTAATTGAGATATCTGCTTCAGGCCATTTCCAATTAAAATCAAATACTCTATTAGGTTTCGCTTTAAAATCCATCAAACGAGGTGAAGGGTCTATTTCTAAACAATAATAAGGATCCAATTGCTTGTTCGACCTAAAAAAAAGCTCTACTCTATCTGAATTATTAATGCTTTTTACTGTATTATCTGCAGTATCTATATGGATATCAGAATCTTGAACTTTAAAACAAAAAAACACATATGTACCATCCCATAAGGCTTTAAATTCTATTTCCTTTATGTTTTCGTCATCCCACGGAGAGCAAAAATCTGTTAAACCTGTCGCTTTTTCCCAAAGAGGGTGATCGGCCTTACCATTGATCTTTAGATGATTTTCATCAATTTTTTTAACCCTATACTTTTTTAACTTCGAGTTCAATTGTCTTGCTTTTTTTTACTGTTAATACTGAATTAAATATTTTAAATATGCTTTAGCTGTTAATGTAATTTGATTACCTTGAAATTCTCTATTTCCATGTGGTTGTTTACGGTTCTAAATCCAAAATAACCATTCGTGTATGGGTTTTGGTCGTTTATTTCAAAAACAACAACGCCATCTCTACTATAACTTGTGTAGTTCTTTTTTACCAAAATTTCGATATGCATTTTTTTATTAGCCACAATCATAAATGCCTTATCTGTTAAATCGTGTTCTGGCCGTAATGGCCTATCTAAATTCCCATCATATCGCCTAAATCTGGTTTTGGAATTATGATGCCCTCCATAACCTACATAGTACAATTTTAAATGATGATAGTTTGGAAAATGGCCTGCACGATGCTCAGATTCTTTAAAAAAATCTTTAGGGTTTCTAGGGTCGTTTGCCATCCAAAAACAATTCATATCTGAAACTCTATCGTAGAGGCCATTATGGTCTATAATGGTAATATCGTATTCAATTTTAATATGCCCTTCTAGCTTATGTTTAAACCAAACTGTACAGCCTTTAGCATCTATCACTTCCATTTTTCCATTAGCAACTTCCACTTGGCCTTTGGGTTGTTGTTCTACAACCCAATTTGCGCTGTGACTTAAAACATCATCGTACAAGATTGTTGCTGAATTTTGGCAAGCACTAAAATATAAAAAAGTAATTAAAAATAAGATTTTAAATCCGTTTATCTTTTTCATTGTGTTATAATTTATGGCACTTCCTTAAAAGCACTATTTATTGTGGCTTTATTAGCATTAACAGCCTCCTGGAGATCACGCAATCTTTTTCTAAGGGTCTTTACTTTTTCAGGGTTTTGCAATGCCAGATTATGAGTTTCTGATATATCATCAGATAAATTGTATAGCTCTACGGTGTTTGCTTCATAAAACTCAATTAATTTCCAGTCCCCTTGCCTGATGGCTGCTCCGGGTGTCCATCCACTGGCATGGTAATGAGGATAATGCCAAAAAATATCTTTTCTGTCCAAACTATTCTCTGTAAACAAAGGGCTTAAATCCACACCATCTATTTGTAAGGAGGGGTTTAATGCCACCTGGGTTTGGGTTAAAATCGTTGGAAAAAAATCATGACTAATTACAGGTTCTGAAACCACTCTACCACCTGCTTTATAATACGCTGGCTTTATTAGTAGCGGCACACGCACTCCACCTTCATAAAGCCAACCTTTACCAGCTCTTAATGGATGTACGGCTGTGGGTTTTTGATAATTAAGCCCTTCTTTTATCGTGGTTAGTCCGCCATTATCTGAAGTAAAAATAATGGTGGTATTATCATAAAGGCCTTCCTTTTTTAATTTATCAATTAATCTTCCAACATTTTCATCAAGAGCATACACCATGGAGGCATATTCTGGGTTGTTTTGAACGACCCTAGTAATGGCATGTCCCTCTCTTTTTTCGGTAGTTACCAAGCTATCCATGGTTTTTAGTTTTTCTCTAAACCTAGTGACATGGCGTTTATTTGCTTGTATAGGAGTGTGCACCGTATAATAAGATACATATAATAAAAACGGTTTATCCTGAATAGTATCTAAAAACTTGATAGACTCATCGGTTAGCCTGTCCGTTAAAAACTCGTTTTTAGGCCCGTCGGTTAAATACGGGTTTTTATATGGAGAATAGTACCCTCCTGGCGGCTGTCCCATATGGTATCCACCAAGATTTACATCAAAACCTTGATTGTCGGGTAAAAAACCTTCATCTCCTATATGCCATTTTCCAGCAAAAAAAGTACTGTATCCGTTCGATTTTAAAACTTCAGCAAAAGTAGTTTCATGCAACGGCAGTTCATGCAAATCTTGAGGGCCTAGCAACCTCATGTCTTGATTGTCGTCACCAGGAATCCAATCGGTAATATTGATATGTGCAGGGTGTTTCCCTGTTAAAATGGATGCCCGAGTAGGCGAACATATAGACGCAGAAGCATAGGCATCTGTAAACTGGATACTCGTGTTACTTAAAGCATCAATATGGGGTGTTTCGTAAAATGTGCTGCCGGAATAGCCCAAATCGGTCCAGCCTAGATCATCGACCAGAATAAAAACGACATTTTGCCTTTTTTCTTTCTCTTTACAAGAAAAAATCGACAAAATAAAAATCAGTAAAAGCATCTTGTTTTGCATCTTGTTTTTTTTTGTGACAGCCTAAATTAAAAGTTACATCTGCGTGTATACCTCAAAATATTACACATAGAATTGTTGATTTAAAAGGAGTGCTTTTTACAAAACTCCATATTTCTTTAATGTGCCTGACCAAAAGGGTTAATTTAGCTCGACTTCATGTTTGTTGGTAAAACCATCCTTTTTTAAGTTTACTAATTTCTCTCTTAAATCTTTTACTTTTTCAGGAAATTTTTCCGCAAGGTTGTTTTTCTCGTTTGGATCGTTTTTTAAATCGTAAAGCTGTGGTTCCATTTGAAACCCTGTTTCTATAATAGGTCCCCAAGGTACATATTTTGGTCCCTCTAATGGCTCTATATACTTCCAATGCCCTTCAAGAAAAGACAAAGGCCCCATAAAACTTTCTTGTACCAACGACGTTCTTCCAATCTTATCATCCCCTAACAAAACACTTAACCTGTCTTGGCTATCAATCACATCGTTTCCAAGCTTCTCAACTCCTATAAGTTTTGCAAAAGACCGCAGAAAATCTACTTGGCTAAACAAGGCATTAGAAACCATTCCTTTGTTATTACCATCTGGCCATCGTATAATTAATGGAATTTTGCTTCCTCCGTCGTAAGCGCTATATTTCCCTCCACGCATACCTCCTGTGGGTTGGTGATCACCTAATAGTTCTCGTGCACGATCATGATATCCATCATCGATTACCGGGCCATTATCACTAGAAAAAACAACGATTGTATTATCCAGAAGATTTTGATCTTTCAATTCTTCCATAATTTGCTTTACCGTCCAATCTAACTGCAAAATAACATCGCCTCTAGCCCCCATGCTACTTTTCCCTTGAAACATTTTATTCGCTACTCTTGGCACATGGATATCGTGTGTAGAAAGCATTAAAAAAAAAGGCTGGTTAGTATGTGCTTGAATAAATTTTTTAGATTTATCCACCAACTCCATAGGGATGGTTTCATCATCCCATAAAGCAGCTTTTCCTCCTTCCATATAACCAATTCTACTAATACCATTTACAATGGTGTTATTATGGCCCTGTGATGGTTTTAAGCTTAACTGTTCTGGGTTTTCTTTTCCTGTGGGCCAATCTCCTATTTTTTCTTTATAATTAACGTTAATAGGATCATTAGGATCTAAATTTACAATGTGATGGTTCTCAACAAAAACACAAGGCACTCGATCGCCAGTTGCAGGTATGAGATAGGAATAATCAAAACCGACTTCCAGTGGTCCCGGTGCTATTTTTCCGTTCCAATCCGGACCATCTTCACCTCCTAATCCTAAATGCCATTTCCCTACAATACCTGTTTTATAACCTGCGGTTTTAAGCATGCCTGGTAAAGTGGTTCTAGCGGTATCAATCAATAAAGATTGATCTCCTTTTGCAACACCAGTACCTTTTTTTCTCCAAGCATAATCTCCCGTTAATAAAGAATACCTAGAAGGTGTACATGTGGCAGCCGTGGCATATGCATTATGAAATGCAATCCCTTCGTTTGCCAAAGCATCTATAGCAGGGGTTTCAATACTAGTAGCCCCAAAACTACTAATATCTCCATAGCCAAGATCATCGGTGTAAATTAAAACGATATTTGGTTTTTGTTGTTCCTCTTTAGAAATGTTTGCAGTATCTCTATTTTCTGAAGTTTTGTTTTTACAGCCGATTAGCGTATAAATAAGTAAAAAACTCAATACTAACGTATAATTTTTAAAATTGATCATGGCTTTTATAATTTTATTTTTTTTGGTGATTAACAAATTAGGGTCTTGTTTAATCTTGATAGCAACATTTTGGATTAAAGCTACCTATATTAAAAGGGTTTATCGAATAAGTCGCTTGAGCTCAGATTGCTTGTAGTTGGCATCACCAACTTTCTCAAAAACTTGTTATCTTTCGTTTCTTTACACCAATCTAATAATTTTTGACGGCAATCGTCGATGTTTTCTAAATATGCTTTAGCATTAATCAGGTTGTTCATCTCATAAGGATCGTTCTCTAAATCAAAAAATTGTTCCCTATTTTTACCCCAATGGTATAATACATACTTATACTTTTTAGTAACCAAAGCCCGTCCCATAGTACCATAAGCATTTTTTCCTTCAAATTTTGTTTCTACTACTACAAACGCTCTGCTGTTGTTTATTGTTTCATTTTCAACAAGGGCTTTTACACTTTTTCCCAACAAGCCTTTAGGTTCCGAAATTCCTGCGAAATCGCAGAGGGTTGGGTATAAATCTAATCCGTTAGAAATTAATGCTGTATGTATTCCTCCTTTCGGAATCTTCATGTCTTTATAATTTATTATAAACGGTACTTTAATACTTTCTTGAAACAAGGCGGTCTTTTGGTTCCAACCATGTGATGCATTACCATCGCCATGGTCGCTGGTAAAAATAATAATGGTATTATCCCGCATCCCCAAATCATCTATGGCATCTATAATCTTACCAATCTCTTTATCTACTTTTTCTACTAGCCTATAATACGTATAGCGATACTGGCGCCAATCTGCTTCTGTATAATTCTGGGTGGGATATACTTTTACTTCCGTATCTTGTTCGAATTGTAATGCTTCTGGAAAGGTCTCAGACTTTTTAAAATTTACTGGCAATTCGGGAGTTTTATCCACTGGTACAGGAGTTATATTGCCATAGGGCAGCGGCTCATTTCTAGCCCATTCACAAATGTTATGAGGATTATCAAAAGATGCGACCAAAAAAAACGGTTGCGGATTCTCTTGTCTTGTTTTTAAATAGCCAATACACTTCTCTGCTAAAGGAATATCTCCAAATCCTGCTATTTGATCAAAGCCATTACCCTTTGAAACTTCTGCTTCGTGCGCATGCCATTTGCCTCCATAAGCACAATCGTACCCAGCTTCACGCATCCAATTTCCTAAGCCTGTTTGCTTGTTTTCAGCAGACATGATATTGTCTCCAGCTTTATTGGAATTAACAGCGATAGTGTGTGGAAGTTTTCCTGTAAAAATACTTGAGCGTGCAGGGACGCAAAGCGGAAATGTAACGTAAGCATTTTCAAAACGAACTCCTGTTCTGGCCAACTTGTCTAAATTTGGTGTATGCACATTGGAATTTCCAGCAATACTTAAGGCTTCTGCTTGATGCTGGTCGGTCATAATCAACACAATATTAGGTCTATCGTTACGTACACTCGTGCTTTTTTGGGCAACAGAAGCTGTTTCATTTTGCTTACATGATGAAAACAAAATACTCATTATACACACCATAACCATTACATGTTTTCCGTACATATGCTTTTTTTTTATAAACCTAAGTTTTTTTCAATTTTACGCCACTCTTTTAAACTTTTACATATCCATTTTGGTGTTTTGCCCAACCGATGTTTTAATTGTGCTTCATATAAAGATTCAGGAAAAACCTGAGTACCCAAACTTTCCAAATAGCCCACATGGGCTTCGTTTAAAGTTGTTTTAGAACCATGCAACCCCACAATAGTAGGGTTAACAACAGCAAAGCCCCAATACAAATGATTTGGCCCTGATGCTTTCCAAAAATCGTAATTCTCTTCTGGAGCCCCTATTCTTTTGTAATTCCATAGGGTCAATCCCTTCAAATGATGTGGCTCGTTTCCATAAAAGCCGCCATGATTCGTCATTTTCGAAGCTTCATAAAGATCCACCAAATTGCTAATAGGAATATCGGCATGAGAATCCCAGCCTTGTTTTGGTGTTTTTACACGCCAAATTACAGAACCGGAAGTCTTATGGGACATGGCCGCACCATGAAACTGCCCCGCATTGGTAACATCGGTAACGAGCCCTGTTAATACCCGTGTAGATTGTGTAACATTTGTTAATTTATGGCCCGCATTACCTTCCACCCAAAGCATTAAAATTGACGATGCGAGACTATTATTTATAGAAACTGCCCCCGTAGTGTTACTAAACCTACAATGCCTAACCCAAGAATTAGCCACGCGTTGCATGGAAATTATGGACCATGCATTATCATGTAAAAAATCTTTATGATGTACAAACGCATCCTTAAAATTAGCTTTAAAATGAATAGCTTCTACGCCCACATTTTCCAAGGGGTAAAATGGTTTTGCTTGCCAATTATATTCTGTATTAATCGTGTTTATTAACGGGTCTTTAATAGTAATAACATGTCCTGAAATATGGTCTATTTCATGATTCTCTATAAATGTTACTCCTTTATTCTGGATTTTATCCCAATGTGGTCTTGGTGTTCTCCCTTCTAAAGATTCGCTTACGGCACCTACATTATAAGGCATCTCTAATTGAATAAACTTTGCGTTTTTAAAAATCGTTGCATCTGCAACTTCAATGGAAAAAGCACCTTCATTCGTGTTTTTTGTGATTTTGGTTTGTTCTCTCTCTCCTTTTTTAGAAAAAAAAGTAAACATGTAACTCACCTTCCATTCTGCTTCATTGGGCGTGCGCTGCAACATGTGGTCTTTCATGGTAATTGTCGTACCTGTTTCACCTAATCCACTTCCCTTTAAAACAATATTAGATTCTTTTATTTCTATAGGATTTGTTTTTTGAGGGCTAACGTTAACTAAAAATTCGCCCTTTGGAAAAAACACAACACCGCCTTTATTTTTTTCTGCGGCATGTATTGCAGACTGAATGGCCTCTTGATCGGAAATAGTATCATTAGGAATAGCTCCAAAATCCAAAACATTAAAAACCTTTAAACCTTTATGCTTATTAGGAACTCCTTCTTTCCCTAGCTTATAGCCTGCATACGAATAATCCAGAAGCAGGGGAACTTCTGGATTTTGTATTTCACCTATGTATTTTTTCCAGATCATGGCGTCTTGACCATGACATGTGGTGCTGATAAGTATAAAAACTATAAAATAATTAATTAAAGCAACTCGCATTTTTATAAATTTTATGTTTTGTCACTGCGAGACACAAATTGTTCCAATTTTTCTTCGGCAAAGCAAGCCTTTTATAAAAAAGTGTTCCAAAATCAAAAAATGGCTGTGCCACCCCAATAACGGGTTGTCTATAATGTATTAACTTTAAATTCTCTTGGCAAGCCGTCTATACACTCTAAAGTGATGATGGTATTATTACCAGAGTAATCAACCTTTTTAATAAAATCTTCTGGAAACGCACTCCATTTGCCTTCCAAAGTAAGTTTAAGTGCTACCGGTTGGCTATAATTTCTAAATTTTCCTTTTTTATATTCTGGAAAATTCAAATCGGGCTGCACGGCACTAATTGTTAAAGAATTATGGTTTCTATGATTTATCATCACCAATGCTGGTTCTGAAACCTCTTTTAAGATACCGCTTTCCAAATTTTGGTGGGCCTCAAACACCACATATCCAGTTGTTTCCGTTTCTTTATTAAGCACGATGTGCGCTACACCATCGGCACGTTTTATTTCAAAGGAATTGTCTTTTTTAACTATTTTTCCAAAAACCTTTTGATTATCTTCATTAAGAAATGGATAAACAACATACTGATATGCCCCTTTTTTTGGTGCCAAACCATGATCGATCCAAGCGGTTGCGTAATCCCCTTGCGTTTCTTTTGCTCCTTTACCTTTGGGATTCATAGACCCCGTATTAATGGAGTATTTATTGTGATAAGATTTCTGGTTTTCTTTCTTAAAATGAATGGGAGTATCCGATAGCATATGATAGCCATTACCATATGGGTCTATTAACCAAGAGCCCGATTTAGAATTTTGCTCTAAAACCGTTTCATATGGAAATTTTCTAATCGTTTCTGAAGCGGTGAATATAGGTGCTTTTGTATCTGTTAAAAACGATTGAAAAATATTGGTTTGGGTTGGGTTTTTATCATCAATACTAGAGATATCTGTGCCTATATATATCAATTTATTATCAAAAGAGAACACTGATTTTTTTGCATAAAGTTTACCTGGATATCCTATATTAACCTCTTTGCCATCTGCATTAGAGCCTTTACTTTCATTTAAAATCATTCCAAAAATACCATCGCCATCTAAGGTTGTCGTTCCTGCAAATGTTTCGTTAGAACGGTACATGATTAAAGACATTTTAGATTCGAGTTCTTTAAGTGGTAAATAAATTACGGTAGCACCTGGGTAACGGTTCCAATCCCAGCCTTCTTGGCGGAAACCACTCCCCTTCTCTCCTTTACTATTTAGTAGCTGAACGGTACCATTTGCAGGATATCGCCCATATCTATTTTCATTTACATAGATTTCGGAAGCCCATACATATTTGCTATACCCTTTAATCAATGCTGCCCAATCATTTCGTCTGTGTACAGCTGTTGCGCCATAAGGAAATGTATAATATCCCGATAATCTTTCTTTATTTATACCATTTATTTGAGTAAAAACAGAAGTGTTCATCATATCGTCTTTTCCCCAAAGTCTTAAATAAGCTGCCGCAACATCTTGGTCTATATTAGAAGTGCCTTCTGGGTTTCCTGCATAGGCCATTTGTAAATATTGTCCTTTTAACGATTCTATACCATTTCCTTCTAACGGGTGACGCCCTCCATTACCGAAGCCCCATTCAAATGGTTGGCTATAAATCCTGGCTGCTAAAAATGCTTTTTTAAAGTTTTTATGACCTTCCGTTTCAATACGAAATCTAGTACCTGCTAGGGTTTTAATTACTTTTGGTACGACTTGAAAGGCGCCCACACCATATGCTGGATAATGCCCGTTGTGGTGCCATGCCGTTCCATCTACCTTAAAGCCCCATTCTTCCTTTTGCTGTGCTAAGGTAATAGACATATATTTAGAGTATGCCCGTAATACTTCTGCTTGCATTTCTTGTTTTTCAAATAAGAAAATAAGCATTAAATGGTAATAGGATTGAGTATTTAAATAGTCTATATTAACATAGAAATTACTTTCATCATCTAATAGCATCCCTAAGTTATACAACCAATGCAAACTTGCCCCTACATCTTTTAAAAGCCCGTTATCAAAAAGTAATTGACGCATAACAAAAAATGCTTCAGTAATTTCTCTAACATTATACCCTACATGATGCCTAGTTCCTCCATTTGAGCCAGCTTGCCAGCCTTGATCAATAAAATACTTAGTGCCTGCCAAAAACATCGTTTCAATTTCTTGCTTCTCTAAAGTATTGGCACGATCGTGGAAATTAGCCAGTTTTTTCATGACTTTACCTAGATCTTGAATATCATTAAAGACTTTTGGCCCTTGTTGTTTTTCACTATAAAACTCTTGTTCTTCTTTAAAAGTTAAGGGTGGCCCTACTACGGTTTTACCATGATCCTTAATCTTCAGTTTTTGAAAATCATCACGCAAGGTCTTAATATATACTTTGTATTTCTTATCGATTACCAATTCTTGAGCAATTAATTGTTCGAATTTTTTAAGATCCATTCGAATGGCCATAGAAACAGGATTGGGATCTAGATTTTTAATACGATCGTAATTTTGTATCAAAGGCATCCAATGGTCTTTTCCTAAATCGGTATCTGCTTTTATAAAAGGAACCGTTTCATCTGGATATTGATGCCTATCATCTTGGTACTGAGAAAATATAATATCATCAAAGAACAACTTCCCATTTGGTATTAAGGTCGAAATTCTAAAATAATCATAATCTACTTGGGCTAGTTTTTTAGGAGCATCGCCTTGCATTTCATAAAATGGAACCCAAATACGTCGCCATCCTTTAAAAGATAATTCTATATCGAACCAAACTTTTTTCACACCTTCTTTTTCAAAAGAAATAGTGATTTTTTCATTTTTAGGCGTTTCATTATAAATAGACATGTGCAAGGTTGGACTTGCAGGAAAATGATTGCCATACGCTAGCGGACTTTCGTCTAGGGATAGGATTTTAAAATGAGAAGTACCTAAAGTACTTTCACCTGTCCACTCCCATTGCAAAGCGGTTTTACCAAATCTTTTATGTATATCGGTTAGTGTTAACTTACTATTAGTGGCATCGTAAAAGGATAAGGCTTTTTCAGACTCGAAAGACTCGATAGCCGGCTTATACGAATCCTGAGAAAAGCTTAGCGTCGCCATGAGAGAAAATAGCAATGTTACCCCTAACTGTTTTTTTGATTCTAAAAATGAATATATCATAATTTAATGTTGTTTTTAGTACATGACAAATTTTAAACTGATAATTGGTAATGTTGTTTTTATTTATTCAACTCCAAATAACGCTCTAACCAAGGGTCTTTTTTCTCTTTCAATTTTTGCAAGAGTTGATTGTGCAAGTTTTTTTCCAACTCAGAATTTTTACCTGCGATATTAGTTAATTGGTAAGGATCTGCAACATTGTTGTACATCATAACACGCTCTACATCATCTTTATCTAAAGTAACGACATAGGTATGTGTTTTGGTTCTTATACCCCGATGTCCAGAGGCCGGTTGCCCTTCTTCAATGAAAAAATACATTACAGAAGTGGGTTCATTTCCTTCTTTTTTTAGAATTAAAGAGGATAGATCTAAGCCATCTAAATTATCAGGTATTCCCTTGGTGGTTCCTAGCATATTTAAAATTGTAGGCATAATATCTGTGGGGCTAACCAATAAATCACTTTTTTGATTCGCTTTTATTTTTTCTGGCCATCGGATGATAAACGGCACATTCATAGCCTCTTCATACCAAATGTTTTTAGACATCAAACCATGGCTCCCCATCATTTCGCCGTGATCTGAAGTGATCACTACAATAGTGTTTTTATCCAATCCCTCTTCCTTTAAAGCCTTTAAAACTCGCCCTATTTGCTCATCTACTCCGGTTACCATCGCAAAATAATCGCGTACATGATCTTTTGCCAAATGAGTACGGTTTCTGGTGGCCCCTTTGTGGAACGCTAGATTTTCGGCATCTGTATCTAATAACACATTGTCCCTTACCAACAAATCGTCTAAAGCTTCGTCTTTATATGCTTCTAAATGTTCTTCTGGCACGTATTGATATGGCGGATGTGGTGGGTTTACAGACCAAAATAACGCAAAAGGCTTATCGGCACTTCTTGTTTCTTCTGATGGATTTTTAATATAATCGATTATCACATTAGCTTCGTGAACCGGGGACCATTCGTTTACATAAGTTAGTTCATCTTCCTTGGCATCATTTATCCAATAGTGAGGTTCATTATGCACATCGAAAGTACCATAAGAATACCAAAAATTAAACCCATGGCGTAATTCCTTTGGTGTATAAGCATCCCAAATTACAGAATCCTTACCTTTAATGGGAGGTGGTGAAGTTAAATGCAATTTACCTACATAACCGGCATCATATCCATTTTTAACCAAAACATCAGAAAAACTAATATCACTTTTCTGCCAAGAATTATCGTATTGATACCTTTGGGAATTACTATTGGTCAACACATTATTGTTGTATGGGAATTTACCCGTCATAAGCATACCTCTGTAAGGGCTACATAAAGGATAACTGCTTATGGCATTAGAAATAATCATACCCTCTTTTGCCAGCTGGTCTAAATGAGGCGTATGAACAGGATCCTGATTATTGATGCCTATGGCTGCATTTCTTAATTGATCGGGAAATATAAACAATAGGTTAGGCTTCTCCTGATGGCTTTCTGCTTCAGTTTTATTTTGCATCATACCTAAACAACTTAATAAAATTGTAAATGCAGAACCTGCTATAATGTATTTAATAATGGGTTTCATAAAGCTTTGTCTTTATAAGGTTATTTTTTTTCTTGCATTTTTCTCAAGCGATCCAAGGCTTCGATATAATAATAATCGGCATAGATTAATGCCACATCAATTTCATGTCCTAAAGATTTAGCTCCCGTGGAATGCAATAAGAAAGCATCTGCTTTTCCAACTGCCGAATATTTATCCGACCCTAATGACTTCAACATTTTAAGAGCGGCATTGTAATAGCGTTCTTGATCCTCTTTTTTCTCTACAAAAGTGCTTAAATCCAATAATGCAGATGCCACTACAGCAGCAGCCGAAGCATCCTTTTCTTCGTTTGGATCATGAGCTACATCAAAATCCCAGCATGGCACCATGTCTTCTGGTAATAAGGATAAATATTTATCTGTTATTTTTTGAGCAAAATCTAAAAACTTTTTATCCTTCGTTTCTTTATAAACCATGGTATACCCATAAACGCCCCAAGCTTGTCCTCTAGACCAACGGCTATCATCTGCATAGCCTTGTTTGGTGTGGTGGTTTAAAACATTTCCGTTAATAGAATCGTATTCCAACACGTGCCAAGATGTAAGGTCTGGTCTAAAATGTTTTTCCATAGTGGTTTCTGCGTGTGTTACTGCAATATCATAAAGTTTTTGATCACCACCGTGTTTTGCAGCCCAAAACAACAATTCTAAATTTAACATGTTGTCAATAATAGTAATATGTTGCTGCCAGCGTGGATGCATTTTATTGGACCAAGATCGTATCGTACCTACGTTAGGGTTAAAACGACTAGCCAACGAGTTTGCCGAGGTTAATAGAATGTCTTTATATTCTTTTTTACCGCCAATTTCATATCCTAAGCCATATGCTGGAAACATCATAAATCCAATATCGTGATGTTCGGTAATGTTTTTAAAATCTTCGAAAACCTCTGTGCGTTTAATGGCTTCTTCTTTCCATCTTTCATTTCCTGTAGCATGATATGCATACCATAAAATACCTGGATAAAATCCAGAAGTCCAAATCAATTTATGGTTTGGCACTTGCTTCCATTCGGTTTCATTGGTTTCAATTAAACGCGGATGTTTGGTTAAGTCTGTTAATTTTGGAACGGATATTTCCAATTGTGCTTCACAATCATCTATTTGCTTTTGCAAATCTATGGTTATGTTGTTTTCTGTTTCAACTTTAGAAATAGGTTCTTTTTTTGAGTTTTTACAACCGACTGTAAAAGCTAAAACACCTATTAAAAAAAGACTTTTTGTTATCGAACCCATGTTATGTGATACGTTTAAATGTGTTTTCATTAGTTATAATTATAATATTTATATTTCTTTAACCATTAAATTATTTAGTCGAATGGTGTTTACAAAGTAATGTAATACAACTTAAATTTAGGCGGTGTATGCGTTCTTAGGAAAGGGGGTAATTGTTCTTTTTACTGGTTTTACACAGTATTCACAGTCATTTGCGTCATATTCCTTTTTTATTGGTTTGGATAAGACAAACACGAATGCCATATATCCATTTGTTGTAAAAAAGCTTTTTGAAAGACATACAGGATAGGATATTTTATACCAATCGAAATGACTTTTAATAAACCCTTATTTTAATATATCCAGTTATCGCATAGCATATCTATTAAAACAACACCAGGCAGTAATTTTAAAATTACTGCCTGGTGTATAAAATAATTTAAATTGTTTTTTTTAGTTAACTAGAACTTTTTTTGTTGATACAGCACCATCATGAGATTCAATTCTTAAAAGGTATAAGCCCTTAGCATAATTTTGTACAGCGATAGGCTGCGCATCCATTTTGTTATAAATTACTTTACCGGTAATATCGATAAGTTTTACATTCTTAATCTTGATGTTGGTATTCGCCGTAGTTATGTTTATAACCGTACTCGTAGGATTTGGATAAACCGAAATACCATGACTTAGCACACTATTATTTTGAGTAGACAATACCGAATCATCCACCGTAAAATCTATTTGTTGCAATGCGGTATATGCTCCAATAGGTGTCCAAGGGCTTGCTAATACAAAACGGTAATATCTGTAGGCCTGTGTGGTTGTTAAAGCTATAGGATATGCTGTACCTGCACCACTATTTGTACTGAACATACCAACAGGGTCACTTAAATTATCCCAAGTGCTATCGTCGTTACTTCCTTGTACTTTCCATTTTGATTCCTCACCAGATGTTCCCTGATTGGAAGTCCCATTTACCAAAATGTATCTTACTTCTGAAACAACGATAGGATTATAAACATTAGAAACTTCAAATTTATAACCTTCTTCTGCTGGCATTAAACTTTTTGCCAATCTTGGAACGGATGTTCCAGGTGCTAAAACATCTGCCCACTTACTCGTATTAGTAAAATTAGCATCAGAGATGGAAGCACTTGGTGTGTTAAATATATTGGTTTGTCCAGAAGCACTTGTATTTAAAGCTGAAAAATCTCCGTTAGCAACATCTTGAGGTGTAGCTTCAAATTTTACGTCAGAAATATAAAAGGTACCATGCTGACTTATGCCAGCACTATAAGGGGTGGCATCGGTTATAACTTTAAATGCCACAGTAACCGACGTACTGGTATATGCAGATAAATCCAATGCTCCTTTTACATACACTTGATCAGACACATCTGAAGTTGCAATGTTCCCTATAATATTTCCAGTTTCGTTAATCCAAGTTGCCGTGTTTGGCGCCATACCATGGGTATAGTTTTGTGAGACCCAAACTGTAAGTGATGCCCCGCCCCCAACAACATATCGTTGTTGCGTCCAAAAGGACACTTTGGGTGTATTTACATTTGAAAGATCTTGATTGGTCATTAATGCCCATGCTTCTATTTGATGGTTTGTGTCTGCAGGACTACCACTTGTATTATTAAAAGCAATGGTTTTTTGATCTCTTACTGTACCTTGGGGTGTACGTTCTGCTGGCCTAGAGTTTTCATCGAATACAGGGCTAGAATCGGCTGCATCCACTATATCATTTACTCTTTTACCTAGTTCCCCTTCCAATTGGCCACCAAGAGCTACTTTTTGTACTGTAAACCCACGACTTTCGTTTTCATACCTAAAATCTTCATAATATATGGTTTGTGCTTTCACGGCAAATATCACCATACAAAAGGTGAAAAATAAAATAATTTTTTGTGTAGTTTTTTTCATAATAAATAAAATTTAAGAGTTAATGAATTTGTTTTTAAATATTATTATAAAATTAGACGTTACAACAATAAATGATGAGGGGGTAGACGTTCAATCACAGGGGCATTTTAACCTAAACCCCATATCCTGAATTTTTCTTCGTCCCGCTTTGTGAGATTTAAAACGTTAATCAATAATTATTTTTTTATGGATTATGTTGCCTGTTTGGGTTTCAAGTCTTAAAAGATAAAGCCCTTTTGGAGCTCCATTTACCCGCACCGTATCGGTATCAAAACTATTATAAATGATTTTTCCATACATATCGATAAGGCATACTTTGTGGACTTTTATATGTGGGTTTGAAATCTTTATGTTAAAAAAATCACTTGAAGGATTTGGGTATATAGAAACATCCTCGTCCATTAATACGTGATTCTCAACCTCCAAAGGAGAAGACTGTACAAAAAACTGCAAATCTGAAAAATAGAACGTCCCATTTCGGTTTGAGCTACTATATGCACTAGAACTGCCCTGATAGCGAAGGGCTACGGTAACGGAAGCCCCTGTTGCACCATGGGCATAAGGAGACAGGTCTACGACACCTTTTACATAGGTAAGCCCGTCTGCTGTTTCGGCTAACTTACCAGAATGCAAGGGCAAATTAGTCCACGAAGTCGTTGCTGGGTCGCCTGTATAGGCTGTCGTTACCAATAGGCTGATTGTTGCAATATCACCATCACCATACCGCCTTTCCGTCCAAAAGGATGCATATGCATATGTATCAGAAGGGCTAATACGTGGATTGTTATCGGTTAAATCTAAAGTAGTAAAAATAGCATAAGCATCTAACGGAAAATTAGTAGTCCCATTATTGCCCACTATTGATAGAGCTCTTTGATCACTAATCTGCCCTACAGGAATGGTTTTGCTTGGCCTATCTTCATTAGGGTCGAATTCATTGTTCGTATCCGTAGCATCTGGTATATCACTTACTCTTTTGAAAATTTTAGAATCGTCTGTATGGCCACCTGTATTTTTAATATTTCGGATAAAACCACTACCTATTTCATTAGAAAAGTCTTCATAAAATATTATAGGATAATCTGTATTTACAGCTCCTTTTGTTAAGGTTATATCTACAGGTAATCCTTCTTTAAGCTCAATAACCAATTGGGTCTCCCCTGTATTTGTTATAACACTCACATTGCCGCCATAACTTGTATTTAGGTTCCATTCGCCATGGATAGTTAAATCGATGGTATGGGTTTGACTGTTACCATTATTTACGGCAAAATTTAAATCTGGACTTACCACAGACAACTCCATGGACTCTCCATGATCTTGTAACATAACTAAACAAGGACCTAAATTTTCTTTTATTGGTGTTTGGGTTCCATAATTAGCATCATCAAACAAAGCATATCCATATATATTGTTATATTTAACAATGTGTGCAAATTGGTCTTTTTGGATTACTTGGTAAAACGCTGTTGCTGCATTTGCCATATGGGTACTAAAGTTTTCCATTTCGGTTGCGTTAGTGCCCGGTAGGATAACATATTCGTAACCTGCATTATTAGGTGCTGCTGCATGCGAAATATAAGCAGAAGCAAAATCACCATTAGTCATAGTTCCATTTCCTTTTTCAGACGGAGCATCTTGGTTTTTTCTATCGATAACAACCGTATTTCCACTTTTAACAAAATAACCTGTATGGGCCGCATCTATTAACCAATTATTAGCGGTACTGCTTAACGTGCTGTTATAGGGAAATGTTGCTACTTCTACATGGTTTACATGTATTGGTAATGATGTACTGCTTAAATAATTTTGAAATAAGTTGGTTGCTACTAATCCTGTACCACTACTTATATTGCTTCCTAAACAAATAAGTTTACCATCAAAACAAAAGACCGATTTTTTGAATTTGAAATTTGAATCGTGCTTAAACGATATCGCTTTCTGCTCAAAATCCATCCCAAAAACGCCATAATTACCTTCTATTTTAGAGTCGATATAATAATTGGCTTTAGAACCAAACCTAAGACTTGCTGCAAAATTAGAATCGGTTTTTTCATCCTGTCTGCTGTTAACTGCCAATAAATCATTCCAAGATAAGTGTTTGGTAGTGGCTCCTGGTATTTTTCTCCAATCCCAACCATTAATGTTTAATTTAGAATTTGCATGTCCGCCTGGGTACATTACCTCAACAGCGCCGTAGCTTTGGTATCTGCCATACCTGTTTTCAGAAGGGTAAATTTCAGAACCATAAAAGTATTTATTAAATCCTTTCATATTAGCTACCCAATCGCTTTGTCTATACACGCCTAAATTCGCAAAATTGACTTGCCAAAACCCGTTTGGAGGCGTTTCACTACCATAAGAAGCGGTCTGTGAATCACTACCATACATGTAATTATGCGCTTTTATCAATTCGGTATCTACAGGACTTGCAAGTCCTAAATCTTTTAATCCGTTTTTAAAAGACGGATTAAAAAATGGGTTTCTCCCTGCTAAAGCGTTTGGAATATCACCGCCCGTAGAAGACACTCGTGCCAATAATAGCGATTTTTTAAGCACATCTTTATGCTGTGTTGCAAGTGCAAATATTCCTCCCGAGGTGTAATTAATAACTTTTCCTAATTCATTATACCCCAAAAAAGCATACCCTGGATAATAAATATTATGATGGAATCCTGTAAAATCCACTTTCATCCCCTGCCCTTCTTTAGGATAGCGTGTTAAAAAATTTTCTAGATATTTTTTATACCCTTTTAAATACTGTACTTTTTCTGCATCTGTAGTTTTATACAAACAAGCGCCCAATCTGTAAAGTGAGCGTGTGTTAGCATCATCCATATTACTGTTTGATGCTCTTGGTTCCCAAATACCATCTACGGCCGTGTACCATTCTACCATTTTTTGGGCTTGCTCCCACAAACCTGCTAGTTCCAATTCCTCTTTCATAAGATGAATAGCAGAGGGTATGTTCCTAAAATTATATCCAATATGGTGAATGGTTTCCATCATGCTTCCATCTGCAAACCCTTGATCCAATAAATATCTTACCGTATTTAAAAAATAATCGCGACTGCTGGTGGTAGATTTATGAGCAAAATCTCTTGCGAAATTGAGAATAAAATCTTCAACCGCTTTAATGTTTTGAGCATTAGGAAAATCTTGTCCATATAACGGGGTTCCTTTTACAAGCCCTGCTTCATAGCTTATGTTTAGGGCATGATATCTACTAATAGCACCCGCAACATGGCTCGCAGTTGGCGCATTTCCTTTAATAGCGGTATCATATTTTTGTTTTACACTAGCTAAGTCCGTTAGTTCTTGTGCAGTAGGGCTTGCTAACGATACTGTTTTAGGTAAAGATTGAAAATACATGATATCCCCCCAGTGTTCGCCATTATTTAAATTTATAAAAGGGAGTTGATAATCGGCACTTCTTGAAGTATTTCTGGCCATTGTATAGTCTATAAAATCAAAAAAGAAAGTCCCACTTCCTGAGTCGGGAGCCTTGATTTTCATAGTGGTTATATCATCAGAATTTTTATTACCCGACATCTCTTTTACATAACTGGCAGATGCAGCACGCCATCCTGTAAAATTTAACTGAACCGTATAAAAAAAACGTAAAGCATCTGTATTATCGTAAAACTCTACCGTTAAAGGCGTTGTTTGAATAGCACCTGTATTATAAAGCCACATTCTAAACATGTTATGGTAAAAACCTAAAACCTCAGATTTTACCAAGCCATGGTCTTGGAGGTTGTTTACGGTAATAACCGCATTTGCATTCCAGTCCCAACGTAAGGATTTGCTTCCTAATTTGTAATGATCTGTAGAGGTGTTTAAAGTTCCATTTGTTGTACTCCAATGTGAAGGCACTGTAGTTTCAAAGGATTCGTCTTGAGCATATAAGTTAAAAGTAATGCACAAAGTACACAATAGCACCCAAAAACAAGGTTTCTTGGGGGTGTAAAAAAAAATATGTAGAGGTGTTTTCATAATATAGAGTTTTATTTTTATTGGTGTTGAAATTTAGCTTGTATTCCAAACTATAAGTGGATGGGTGCTTGAAAGTAAATGCTATTTTATGCCTATTCAAACTTATTAATAACCAAAAATCCCCAATGCCTATACTATAAATTGTAATGGATTGGGGATTTAAACGGGCTATTAAAACTGCAATCTATTCCGTTACCGTAATAGTGTATTCTTTAATATTATCTTCTTGGCCGTAAATGGTTTCATTACTGCCTACAAACGTAATTTTATAAGTTCCTGGTTCTGTATACGTATATTCAAAAGCCTCTAACCTTTCAGAGTACGTTTTTAAAGGCAAGCCTCTGTCTGGATCTACTGCTCCCGATAAGGTTAGTGGAAGACTAATCAACCAGTCATCATTAGTGTATTCTGCCAAGCCGCCATGCAACCTAAAACCACCCGATTTATTAACCCAATGGTCGTAAGAATCGTTTGAGTTTGTTCCTTCTATATTAACAGACACCCATCCCGGATTCTGAATATTAGCGATTTCTAAGGTTTGTACTTCATCAAGCTCTACCTTAAGGTCAAAACTATAAAAATCGAATATTCCCTGTCTGTTACCGTCTTCTTTTTTACCTTCTGCATATACTCTTAATGCAAAGTATACGGGTTTGTCTGTTGATAAGTCCGTAATATCTACAATACCAGAGTTTGTTTTATTATATGTTCTGTCTGTAGCAAACGTAAACCTATCTGAAATATCGGTCCATGTAGCGGTTTGTACATCCTCAACGAGACCTGATCCAGAGTAATCTGTTGAATACAACAAGCTCCAAGCGTTGTCTGTTAAGCTAGCGCCATCCATATAATGCCTAGAGGTTTCAAAAGATAAAGTGAAACTCCCCTCGGCTTTGGTTCTATTTCTGTTTTTGTACTCACGACCAAGCTCTCCTGTAAAGAAACTTAAAAAGTTAGGCGCGTTATTTACCGTAAATTCTATAGGCTCTCCCACTTTTACTGTTTCATTAAAAGCAATATCAAAATTAGGAGTATCTACTTCTTCTAAGTCATCACAACTTTGAAACACAAAGGTTACAAGAAGCAATATTGACAATACATAAACTGTTTTTTTCATTGTGTATGTTTTTAAATTAATATATCTTATTACCAACCTGTGGTTTGTTTTAAGTTTGTATTTACACCCAATTCTTGTTCTGGTATAGGAAGTATATAATGCTTAGTAGGATCAAAATCATTATAACCTTCATAAAAATCAAAAGAGGCGTTCATCACATTGTTTCTAATCTCACGGTTTACTGGCTCATCGCCACTTTCTGGAATACCATCAGGCCCTAAATTAGGTTCCCCTAACGAGGTCCAATCTTCGTTAACAAAATTAGGATTCGCTTCTAAGGTTTTCATTTGAGTTCTGGTCTGGTTTACGCGTTGCTCCAAAATCCCCCATCTTACTAAATCGAATTTACGTTGCCCCTCAAAAGCCAACTCCAATAAACGTTCATCCTGTATGGCTGCATCTGTAATCGTTGTTATTGGTGTTGCATTTGCTCTATTTCTAACACGATTAACAGCGTCTAAAGCAAGACTAGACCCTGGTGTTAATTTATTTTCAGCTTCTGCATACATTAGTAATACATCGGCAAAACGGATTACAGGCCAGTGGTGCGGCCCATAGCTGGTGTTGCTATTATTAGGCTCTAAAAACCTACGCCATTTAGAGACCGGATACATAAATTGACTGTTAATAGTACTTAATTCACAATTGTTATTTCGTTTATTAAAGTAAGGGTATGTATTCCAAAATCCTCTTTCATCTGCAGGATCTGATCTGTACTTTAAAACTAAACCAATAGTGGCATAGGTTAGCGCATAGCCCTTACCACAACCTTCATCGTCGATTTTCATTCCGAAAGCAGATCCTAATTTTGAAGATTGATTAGAATCTTGATCGGCAAAAGAAAAACCAATTTGAAATAAAGTTTCCTTAGTTTCATAATTACCCATAGCCAATTGGTTGAATATATCCTCATAACTATTATTTAACTGATGGTAAGGATCCTCTATCACCATTTTGCTCCAATCACTGGATTTTTTATAAGCTCCCGCTTCGTTAAATGGTGCACTTGCCATATATAAATAGGCTCTTGCCAACAACCCTCTTGCAGCGCTTTTGTTTGCTCTACCCGGGGTAGCTTCAGCAGCTGTTTTTAAGTTTTGCTCAGCAAATTCTAAATCTTTAACAATTTGCTTGTACACATCGATTCCGGGTGTTCTGGGTAATAATTGCTTATTGGTATCTTCCAATGGCATAGGAATGCCTTGAATGCCGCCAAATGCTTTCTGTATATCGAAATACAAGAAGGCTCTTAAAAACCGACCTTCGGCGATAAACTCCTGTTTAAGGCTTTCTTCTAAAGTCGAGTTTTCCAAGCCTACCAATAGCGTGTTTGTAGCAGCAACACCCTCATAGTACGTACCCCAAATATCTCTTATCATAGGCTCTGCAGCCGTAAAATTATTTTTACGAATGTCTTGTGCCCCTTTTCTATTATAAAACCCTTCGTCTGTAAACTGTGTTGGGTATTGTGCGTTAATAACAGCTTCTCTGTACACCGCAACTGCACGGCTATACGCTCCGGTTAAGCCTGCCAAAGCACCTGCCTCGGTATCGTACAGATTTTCGGCTGTAATGTTATCTTTTTGTTCTATTTCTAATTGATCGTCACAACCTTGCAAAATAAAGGCAGTAAGAACGGCTACTAATATGAATTTTATTTTCATGATATCTTTTTTTTAAAATGAAACATTTAAACCAAAACTGAATGTTCTATGCTTAGGATAAGCAGAGTAATCAATACCTGGAGTAATTAACGAGCTCTCAACAGATACTTCTGGATCAAAACCAGAATAGTCTGTCCATGTAATCAAGTTTTGGCCCGAAAGGGATAACTCTATACTGTTTAAGCTCAATTTTTCTACTACATCTTTAGAGAACCTGTACGAAAGATTTATTGTTTTTAACCGTATATAAGAACCATCTTCTATCACTCTAGACGACACATCTTGAAATCCTTGTCCACCAGCTCTATATAAATCGGTATCTTGATTTTCTGGAGTCCATCTGTTTAAAGTAGAAGCTAATTGATTTTGATTTGGTCTATCCATGCTTTCAAATATCAATCTGTTGGCGTTTAATATATCATTTCCGTAAGACCATTGTAAAAAGGCACTTAATTGGAAGTTTTTATAGCTAAACGTGTTTCCAAAACCACCAAAATGTTTTGGTAAAGCATTCCCGATAATAGTTTTGTCTGCACCTGTAATTTGTCCGTCTCCATTCAAGTCTTTGAATTTTTCGTCTCCAGCTTGATGACTTTTATAACTTGGTTGTCCAGACACCAAAGTGTGTGTAGAAGCATCTGAATCATAATTAACAAAATCTGATGGTTGATAAACTCCATCGGATACATAACCATACATATTACCTAGTGCCATACCTTCTTCCACAATAAATTGTTGGGTACTTAGCAACCTGTAATAATTTGGCTGTCCAAAAATAGGCTTACTTTCTGGTAAAGACTCAATGGTGTTTTGGTTGAAAGAAATATTAAAATCTGAGGTCCACATAAAGTTTTTAGTTTTAACGTTCACAGTGTTTAAACTAAGCTCTAAACCTTTATTTCTTACTTGTCCGGAATTAACCCATATAGACGAGTACCCTTGAGACAATGCTGCATCTGCATTAATAAGAAGATCATTAGTGTCTTTTTGGTAAACTTCTAAAAGTAAAGACACACGATCTTTAAAGAAGCCCATATCTAAACCAATATTATACTGCTCAGTCGTTTCCCAAAACAAGTCTGGATTCGCACCAAAACTAGTAGGACGTTGGCCCGAAACGGTTTGTCCGTTATAAAAATAAGATGCATCGCTATCGGTTAAGAATTCAAATCTTGCCGTACCAGGAATCCTATCATTACCTGTTTTACCGTACCCTGCTTTAAATTTTAACTGAGAGAACACATTTAAGTTTTTAATAAAGTCTTCTCTATCGGCATTCCAAGATACTGCTGCAGATGGGAAATATCCAATTCTATTTTGTTTAGGGAAATTGGACGATCCGTCACGTCTTAAAGATGCTGTAAACAAATACTTTCCTTTATAACCATAGTTAACTCTTCCTAAAACTGAAAATATTCTAGATTCCTCAGAGTCATTGATATCGTCAGAACTATCTAAAGTTCCACCATCCATAGAATTGATTCCTAAATTTTCAAGATACTTTGGAATGTCTATAGACTTGAACCGTGTTCTTGAATTCTTTCTAACATTTAAAGTAACCCCAACAAGTCCATCTATAGCGTGATCATTAATTTTCTTTTTATAATTTAAGGTGTTTACAGTAGAGAAGTTTTTCCATCTTTGGGTATCCATGTTTCCATTAATACCATCAATTTTATTTACCAATCGACCGTAAACTGTATTACTATTATTAAACGTTCCTGTGTTTCTAAATTGGCTACTAAAGCTACCTTTAGTTTCTAAAGTAAAGTCTGAGTTTAATTTATACTTTAAACTTAAGTTTGCTATAAACTGGTCGTTTTCACGTTTTCTGTATTCATTTTTTAAAGACACAATCGGGTGCCAACTTACAATGTTTACCAAATCATATTCATCACTAACTTGATCTAATGGATCATAGCCTGCTGGGTAATCGATAAATTTATTGGCAACGTTGTTATAGGTAATCAAGTTTCTCATAAAGGAATACGATGATGTTCCTGCCACATCTAAGCCTGTTTGTATATAATTGGTATAAAGCACATCGAAAGTAGCATCTAGTTTTTCATTTACTTTATGATTAACGGTTATTCTACCATTCAATCTATTGTATTCTGAATTTAGTAACGATCCTTGATCTTCAACCGCATTTATAGAGGCGTTCAACCTTGTTTTATCGCCCCCACTTGAAATGTTCAACTTATGGGTTTTGGAATAAGCAGTTCTAAAAGCTTCATCTTGCCAATCTCTACCTTTAACATTTTTATAATCTTCAAGACCACCTACTTTAGTGCTCAGTCCATCTTCATCGTAAACAGAAAAGAAACGTGTAGATGTACTGTTTTCATTAATTTCAGAAGAAAGCTTTAAAAAATCATAAGGTTCTAACACGTCTAATGTATTAGACACGTTTTTAACATCCAATCGGGTTTCATACGAAATTTTAGTTTTCCCTGTTTTAGCACGTTTTGTTGTTATAATGATAACCCCATTAGCCCCCCGAACACCATAAATAGCTGTTGCAGATGCATCTTTTAAAACAGACATGGTTTCAATATCTGAGGGGTCGACAATACCAGGATCAAAGTTTTCCATAATAAAGCCATCCATAACATATAAAGGAGAGTTATCGCCATTTACCGTGTTACCGCCTCTTATTACAATATTCATTCCGCTTCCTGGCTCACCACCTCCAGAACTTACTTGCACACCTGCAACACGTCCTGCTAGCGCTTCGTCGAAATTGGCAACGGGCGCCTCGGTTAATTTGTCCATTTTCACAGAAGCTACAGAACCTGTAAGGTCTTTTTTCTGTACGCTACCATATCCTATTATAACCACATCATCCAATTGCTGAAGATCGGGCTCTAAAGTAACGTTCATGATCGATTGGTTATCTATAGGTTTTTCAATTGTTTTATAACCAATATAACTAAAGGTTAAAAACGCTTTAGATTTTACCTTAATGGAAAACTTTCCATCAAAATCTGTAGTGGTTCCATTTAATGTCCCTTTTTCCAACACGTTGGCACCAGGAAGTGGCAAACCAACCTCATCGGTAATCGTACCGGTAATTGTTTTTACTTGAGCGTGAGTAGAAAAGCTACATAATGCAACAAATAAAACCATCAAGAAAACGATTTTATTGCTTTTCGGTTTAATTGAGAATAGTTTAAAATGATTTTTCATTTCTGTATCTAGTTTAATTAGAGTTTTAATTTAACGTAAAATTATGAAATCAAACAGAGTTCCAAGGGGGGGATGGCGTTCATAGAACTGGGGGTAGCTGTTCTTTTTCAACCAAAAAAGCATTGATTATAAGCCTCTTGCTCAAATGTTAAAGAAAAAACAAAAAAAACACGATAAAGGTAATGGGCAATTTGCTTAATTATCTGTACGTTCACTTTCTGAATCGACACCATGGTTTTGGCGGTATTCTGAAGGCAGTTCATTAAATAATTTTTGAAAGGATTTTCTGAAATGTTTAAGGTCGTTAAATCCAAGATCAAACGCTATTTCAGAGATATTTAATTGGGATTGTGCAATTAATTGTCCGGCACGTTTTAATTTTATAGTTCTTATAAACTCCGTTAGGGATTGATCGGTGAGTGCTTTCAGTTTTCTATAGAGTACCGATCGGCTCGTTCCCATTTCGTTAATAAATTCATTAACCCCAAATTCTGAATTAGATAAATTATCTTCCACCAAACTGATGGCTTTTTGTAAAAACACTTCGTCTGCAGAAGTAACGGTAAGCTCTTTTGGTTGAAGAATAATATCTTTTCTAAACTTATTGATAAGACTTTTTCTAAATTTCAATAAGTTACGAACTCTCATTTCTAAAATATGCGCATCAAAAGGTTTTGTGATATAAACATCTGCACCTAAAGCATAACCTTGTTTCTGTGCATCTTCAGAAGTTTTCGCAGTTAAAAGAATTACAGGGATATGACTTGTTATAATGTTCGACTTTATTTTATCACACAGGGTTACACCATCCATTATTGGCATCATAACATCGCTAATAATTAAGTCTATATCCTTATTTTTAGCAATTTCTAAAGCTATTTCTCCATTCTCTGCTTCTAATATGTTATTTTTCTCTTCAAATATCTCTTTAATAAACCGCCTTACCTCTGCATTGTCTTCAACCAATAAAAGGGTGGGCTTCGATTTGTTTAGTTCCACCTCACTTTCTTCGGGCTCATCTGTTAAGGGATTGTGCATTAATACATCTGGATTTTTTAAATAGAATGAATTGTCCTGATTCATTTCTGCAGACTCAGAAACCATTTCGCTATCTTTTAAGTGCTGTTTCCCTAAGGGCAATAGCACGGTAAACGATGCACCTTCCCCTTCTTTACTCTTTACCTTAATACTACCATGATGTAATTTTACTAAATTTTTACATAGCGCTAAACCAATGCCCGTTCCTACACGTTGGTTTTCATCTTCACCTAACTGATAATATCTTTCGAAAATAGCTTTTCGGTTTTTTTCAGGAATGCCTTTACCCGAATCTTTTATTACCAACTTTAAATACTCTGTAGTATTGAGTATTTTTCGTTTTTTAGAAACAGTGGATACCGTTATCGATATTTTCTCACCATCTGAAGTAAACTTAAAGGCATTGGATAATAGATTAAACACTATTTTTTTAAGATTGATTTTATCAAACCACACTTGGATATCGGTATCCGAACTATCAAAAGTATAGGTTATCTCTCTTACCCTAGCCAGTTCTTCAAAGGAAAGTTTTATGTTTTCTATAAACGGAACAATGTTGCTTTTAGAAGCATTAAGATGAAGCTTGCCCGATTCACTTTTTCTAAAGTCCAAAAGTTGATTGATCAATTGCAACAGGACGCTTGCATTTCTGTGCATGATTTCATGCTGCTTCTGGACAAAATCATTCCCTATATTTTTACTCAGCATACGCTCTAAAGGCCCTATAATTAACGTTAGCGGTGTTCTAAAATCATGCGAAATATTAGTAAACAACTTCAATTTCATTTGGTTAATTTCTTCAATCCTTTCTTTCTCCAGACGTTCTTGTTTTAATTCGTTTTTTTCATGAATCCGGATAAGAGTTTGTTTTCTTATAAACCACAACACCCCTATTACCATTAGGCTATAAATAAGATAGGCCCACCATGTTTGCCAGGGTGCTGGTTTAATGATTACTTCTACAGATGCGCCCGCTTCATTCCACAAACCATCATTATTAGACGCTTTAACCCGAAAGAGGTAATCTCCTGCATCTAAATTGGTATAGGTAGCCGATTTATTATTTCCAATATAATTCCAATCCGGATCAAAACCTTCTAGTTTGTAAGCATACTGGTTTTGGTTGGGTTGTGAATAGCTTAACGCCACAAAATTAAAACTGAACACATTTTGGTTGTGTTTTAATATTATTTTTTTGTTATCGCTATCTTTAGGTAAAAAGGGTTTGTTATTTACAGAAATAGAGGTTACAGAAACGGGGGGTATAAATTCATTTTCCACGATACCTTCTGGATCAAAATAATCGATGCCACTGGTACCTCCAAACATAAGCTTGCCATTTTTTAACTTTAAATAAGCACCATAGTTATATTCATCTCCTATAAGACCATCCGATACATCAAAGTTTTTAAATTGCCCCGTATTTAAATCAAAACGGCTTAAACCTCGATTTGTGCTTAGCCAAAACACTTTAGAGCTTGTTGGTAAAATACTATATATAACTTCGTTGGGCAAGCCTTCTGTCATACCATATCTTATACTTTTTTTGTTTGTAGCATCATAGTGATACAAGCCATCTCCTTCTGTTGCAACCCATAGATTTTGTTGGGCATCTTCATACACACAAAGTATGGCATTTGGGCTATAAACCTCTTGCTTTTCTTTATACCTAATAGAGGTTATCTTTTTTGTTTTGATATTGATTTTAGCAAGACCTTTATCGCCTCCTAGTATTAAAATATTTTTATCTGAAGTTTTAGAAATGTTATAAACCAAGCTTCCAACCGTATTTAAAGGATCTGAAATCCTTGTGATTGTTTTTGATGACACATCCATTACATTTACACCACCTCCCGACGTACCGATCCAAATATTGTTCTCATAATCTTCAAACAAAGCAATAACTCTATTATTGCTTAAGCTTGTACTATCGCCAGGTATATTATTATAAGATATAAATTCAAAGGGCTTTTTTTTAGGATTAAAAAACTGAAGACCGCCATCGTGCGTTCCAATCCAGAAATTTCCCTCTCGAGTCTGTATCATGGCCTTCACATTGTTTGTACTAAGGCTTTTAGGGTTGTTCTTATTGTGGGTGTAATAAGTAAATTGCCCTGTAGAAGTATTAAGGAAGTTAATCCCGCCACCTTCTGTTCCTATCCATAGGTTTTGATTGGAATCTTCTACTATGGAGCTCACAACTTTATAATTGAGTTTGGAAGGATTGCTCCCCGCCGAAAAGTGCTTGAACAGATCGAAACTTCTATCATAATAATTTACACCACCTGCATAGGTACCCAACCATATATCGCCTTTAGTATCCTCAAATATTTTATAGATAGAATTCTGGCTCAAACTATTCGGTTCGTTTTCGTCATGTAAATAGTGTGAAATGGTTTTTTTTTCACTATTCAGGATATATAGCCCCACATACGTTCCTATCCACAAATCTCCCCTTTGGTCTTGATGGATACTTCTAACCTCTTCATGAATTCCTGTAATACCCGTGGATTGTATTTTATAAGGCTCAAAAACCTGGCATTCTTCATTAAAAAGAAACAGACCATTTCTATACCCTAACCAAAAATTATTATCCGCATCTTTATATAGAACGGGAACATAGTTTATATTTCTTTCTTTAGAAGCCCCTTGAGGATAATCATAATGTTTAAAGTTTTGGTTTTTAGCATCGTAAACGTCTATATTTTCAGTATTACAAATCCATAAATCACCATTATCGGCTAAAAACAAAGATCGAATCTGATTGTTCAAAATAGCATTTGAGCTTTCTTTTTCAGCAATAAAACGTATTGTTTTTCCTGTTTGCGTATTAAATTTTTCTAAACCATAGTTGGTCCCTAGCCATAAATGCCCATTTCCAGCAGAAGCAATACTCCAAATCTCATGATTGGAAATACCGTACTCATTATTGGCCAGTTTAAATCTCTCGAAGCGGTCTTCTTCTGGAATATATTTGTTTAACCCATTAATGGTTCCTACCCAAAGCGTTCCTTCTTCATCTTCAAATAACGATTTTATAAAACTGTTGCTTATACTTTGCGGGCTTTGTGAGCTATGTCTGTATATTTTAAAATCGTGCCCATCATATTTATTTAATCCATCTCTAGTGCCAAACCATAAAAAACCTTTGGTATCCTGTAAAATACAAAGAACAGAACTCTGCGAAAGCCCTTCAATTAAAGAGAGTTGCTTAAATTTTAGGGATTTAAACTCATTTTTCTGTTCTTGCCCATAAGCCCCACCTATTAATAAACATAAAAATAAAAATGTTAGGTATTTTTTAAAACTCATTTTTCTCTTATTATCGTTCTATTTAATCAGGATTCGCAATTTTATAAAGATAAAAATCAAAATGATGATAAAAGCTTTTTAGCACTAAAAAATTTCGTAAAAAAACCTATTTAAAATTATAAAAACCATATTGATTTTAGGTAAAAGGCGCTTTAAAACAATAGGATTGTTTGAATGATTATAAAAACCCATTATATCATCCCTATAAAACTATAGCTAAAAAAATCCCGCTGTATAGCGGGACTCTGTAATACTTTATTTTAATATGTTTGGTTCTTCTCTACATATTAGCGAAATTACCTAGAGAACCGTATTCTAAGCTTAAACACTAAACGCTTTCACTTGAGGTTTTTGTTCCACTTCTTCAATCTTAAGTGCTTTTACACCAGTAGGGAAATCCCAATTAACAACATCGCCAACGGAATACCCAAATAAAGCAGCACCCATAGGGGTTAAGATTGATATTTTATTATTTTGTATATCTTTTTCTGAGGGCTGCACAATTTGTATGCTTTTTTCCCAGTTGTCGTCTGAAGACACTTTAACGATACTGTTTAAGCGCACCACATCCTCTGGCATATCTTTATCTTCTACAATTTTAGCAGATTTCATTTCATCAGAAAACTTCATTAAAGATTTATGGATAACATGGTTCCCTACATATCCAGAAATATTAAGAATGCTTTTTATATACACATATTCCTTTTTTTCAAGTATTAAATTTCCGTATTTCATTTTTTTAATTATTTATGGGTACTCCCCTATTATTTAGTTTCTTAGTTTTTTTATAGCAAATAGGATAAACAATAGTTTGTAAATCCAAAAAATATCAAATGATAACAGTCAAAATTAAAGCGCCTATTCTTTTAAATGGATTCTTATGAAATTCCAAGGATTTATGCCTACTGTATATCTGGGATATGCCTAAGGGTGTTTACCTAACCCCTTTAGCCAATACATAACAAGGTGTTATGCTAAATCAATTATAATACATTAAAAATTATTCTAGTCATTCTATTTCTAATTTCATTTCATTACAATTCAAAATAGAATAGCAATCTATATACCAAATAAAAAATTTAAAATAGATAGGATTTAAAACCCCTAATAAACATAGGGATATGAAATAAAAAAGAAATAGAATAAAAAATCGAACTGGTACAATATGACTCGGTCGACCCAAAAAGCATCAATCTTAAAGTAGTTTATTCTGAAAGTTTTTGCCGGATAGTTTTTCGATCTATACCTAAAATTTCGGCAGCTTTTGTTTTATTATTATTTGTGGCATTTAAGACGTTTTGAATATGTCGCTTTTCCATTTCTTTTAAAGGCAGTAATCCTTCTTTAGGAAAATCGATATTAAATTTCAAGCTTTCAGGGAGATGCTCCACTTCAATCCCATTATCAGACATGATAACGGCGCGTTGAATAACATTTTCCAGTTCTCTGATGTTTCCGGGCCAATCATAACGGCGAAGTACCGCAATGGCTTCTGGACTTATTTTCACAAACTTATCTTTATATTCTACTCCGTACTTGAACAAAAATTTATCAATCAATAAAGGGATATCTTCTTTACGCTCTCTTAAAGGCGCCACATGTATCTCTACCACTGTAAGGCGATAATACAAATCTTCCCTAAACGTTTGTTTTTGTATCATATCCTTTAAATTGGCATTTGTTGCTGCAATTACACGCACATCTATTTTTTCTGCTTTTTGAGAACCAACCTTTAAAACTTCTTTCTCTTGCAATACTCGAAGCAATCGCGATTGTGCTGCTAATGATGCATTAGCTATTTCATCTAAAAAAATGGTTCCGCCGTTGGCTGCCTGAAAAAAACCATTACGGTTCTGCTCTGCTCCTGTAAAAGCACCTTTGGTATAACCAAACAATTCCGATTCTAATAAATTTTCGGGAATACCGCCACAGTTTACTGCAATAAAAGGCGCACGGGAGAATTTACCTTGATAATGGATAGCACGCGCTACCAATTCTTTACCTGTACCACTTTCGCCTTTAATAAAAATAGTGGCTTTATTGTTTTTAACACGCTCAATAATTTGAATAACCGTATCTATTTTTTCTGAAACACCTATAATCTCACCATAAGAATCTTTAGGCTTAATGGGTAATGGGGCTTTCGTATTATTGATTTCCAATTTTGCCCATGCCCCATCCATAGCAACTTTCAATTCTTCTCTTGTAAAAGGCTTGGTAAGATATGCCACTACACCAGATTTAATGGCCGCTAAAGAGTCTTGTACCGAAGGATATCCCGTAACAACAAGTTTTGGAAGTTTAGGATAATGCTCTGATACAAATTTAATAAGCTCAAAACCATCAATTTCGGGCATTTTTAAATCTGTAATCAACAAATCAATAGGCGTATCCCTTAAAATAGTTACAGCTTCTTTTACAGAAACAGCTTTATAAGTATGATAATTCCAAGATTGAAGATGGCGTTGCAACAACTCCAAAATATTCATATCATCATCTACAATAAGTATGTTTTCTTTACGAAGTTTCATTTTGTTTCTTTTGGTAAAATTACCGTAAAGGTAGCGCCTTTAGCGGGATTATTTTCTGCTGAAATAGTGCCGTTATGGCTGGAAACGATACCATGCACCACACTTAAGCCCAAACCCGCTCCATCTCCTGTGGGTTTTGTGGTAAAAAAAGGTTGAAATACTTTCTCTAACGCCTCTAATGAAAGCCCTGGGCCTTGATCTGAAATTTTGAGTATAATATCTTTTCCCGATTCAAAAGCTTCAATAGTTACCAGTCCATTTTTTGGTGAAAAATAAATAGCATTAATAATAAGGTTGAATATAATTTGAGTGAGTTGTATAGTGTCTGCCTGCAACCATAAGGTTTCGGTTTCTATCTTTACAACGTATTTGACTTGATGTTTACGAAACGTAGCATCTAGTAAATCTATTGCATTTTTAATGTTGGGCACAAGGTTTACCTGCGTCATCTCTTGAGGCATCTCACAAGCAAAGAACATGAGTTTTTTAACAACTTCTCTGGAAAAAATAGCGTTTTGGATTATTTTATCTAAATCTGCGATATTTTTATCATCAGCCTCATCTAAGTTATCTTTTATCAATTCTGAAAAACCTAAAATATTAGCCAAAGGAGTATTCAACTCATGAGCAATACCGGCAGTAAGCTCTCCTAATATACCCAATCTGTCTGCACGTTCCATTTGGCGTTTTAAAGAGGTCTCACTTTTTCTAATTTCCATACGTTCCAGCAAACTTCCTAGTTTTAAAGCTATATTATCAAGTAAAAGTTGCTCCTCATTTAAAAAGCCTTTTTTTAAACCTTTAGGATCTTTTAAATAGGCAGAGATGGTACCCTCATGCTTATTAAAAATAGATATATTTGTAACTAATTTCGCTTTTACATCTATAGGGTTATGAGAAGTACCCACTTCAATATTACCTGTAGCAATAACAATATGTGTTTCTTTAGGATAACGAAATGCTTTTTTTAAACTAAAGGCAATCGCACCTATAGTGTCTTCAAGAATTTCCAAATCTGCATTTACAATAATAGACGAGACTTCGTAAAGACAGGTTAATTCTTTAATACGTTCTCTTAAAGCTAGTTCAGTATTAATTTTTAATTTCATTTGTTGTATCCACTTCTGCTGGTTTCTCCTTTTTCATCACAATAGTTCTGTATGGAAAAGGGATTTCTATACCTTCTTTATCAAAACGCTTTTTTATACTCTCTAAGGCATCGCATTTAATTTGAAAGGTATCGCTAAAGTTACGCCCCCAGGTCCAGGCCCTAATCGTCATTGAAGAATCGTTAAGGGCTGTTAAGGCGGTTTTCACAATAGGTTTACCCTCATTTTTTTCTAAAGCTGTACGATTATCAAAAATGAGAGGATGCTTTTCACACTCCTCTTGCATTATTTTTTTGGCCAAATCGATGTCGCTATCATAAGATATTCCTATTTCAATACGCTCACAACACTTAAGTTCTCCTAAATCGTAATTAATCAACTTTTCTTTATTGATAATGGCATTAGGTATAACAATCATTTTATTTTCGAAATTACGAATAATAGTATGACGTAACGTGATATCGGTTACCCTACCGACCATATTGTCCGTTATTTTTACAAGATCACCTATTTTAAAAGGTTTAAATGAAATTATAAACACACCACCTACTAGGTTTGAAAGGGCTTCTTGAGAGGCAACACCTGCAATAAGCGCCAATACTCCAGCGCCACCCAAAGCCGTTTGGGCAACACCTTTAAGCGATGGAAACGCCAAAAGCCCAAAAAGAACCCCTATAAAACAAATGGTAAATACCGCAATATAGCGCAAGAACTTAAAACTAGTAGGATCATAATCTTTTTCGATTTTCTCCTGAATTTTATATTTAAACCACATGTTGCACGCCGTGGCCAATATAATAGTGATTACAGACAAAAGCCCCAAATAACCTACCAATTTGAAATAACTTACCAGTGCTACATCTTTATCTCGGTCTACAAAAACAAAGCTCAAGGCTATAAGCCCTAAAACCAACCATAAAACATTTAAAATACGTTTAATGAGTTTTACGGGTTTTACCGATGCACCTGGAAAATGTTCTCTTTGCTTTTTTAAAAGCCACTTATATATCAAATTATTCAATATATAAAGCACAACAACTGCTGCAATTACAATTGCTGCAAAAATAAGAGGAGACTGATAGGTTTGTAGAAACTCTTCCATAATTAATACATTTATACGTCACATTCCATTAAAAGTACCACAGGGTAGAGGCGCTCCAAATATTATAAAACAAACCTTACAACTCCCAACGCCCTATCCCATAAAACCAAACCCAAAACAAACCTTCGGATTTAATTATCGATTATTTCCAACCACCGCCTAAGGCCTCATAAAGGTTGATTATCGATTGCAATTGGTTGTTTTTTGCTCTTACTAAATCTAAACTTGTATTTAGGGTGTTCTCTTCAGCTCTTAAAACCTCTAAATAATTTGCCAAACCGTTATTCAATAACTCTTGAGAATATTCGGTTGCCAATGCATAGGCGTCATACTCTTTTTGTTTTATTTCGCTTTTCTCAACAGCAGTATGATAAGCAAACATAGCATCTGAAACCTCTTTACTGGCCACTAGCAGCGCATAATTAAAATTAAGTTTGGCTTGCTCTTGTTGTGCCTGGGACACTTCATATTGTGTACGGATTTTTCTTCCATTAAAAATAGGCTGTGTTAAGCCTCCAACTACAGTTGCAAAAAGAGAATTGGCATTAAAAAGTTCATCCAGCTCCAGGCTTTGAAAACCACCATTTGCAGAAAGTGTAAGCGAAGGATAAAAATGGCTTCGTGCTACATTTGTAAGTTCAAAAGCATTACGCAATTGGAACTCCGCAGCAATAACATCAGGACGATTACTTAACAACTGGCTGGGAACACCCACAGCTAAAGGCGTTGTGATTTTTTGCTCCTGTAAAGTAGAGCGCTCTATATCATGAGGCATTTCTCCCAATAATATAGACATCGTATTCTCTAATACATGCAATTCGTTTTTTAAATCAACAAGAATCGCTTGTGCAGTGTATAGTTGTGCCTCGGTTTGCTTTACACTTACCTGCGTAACACTTCCTGCTTCTTTTAAAGCTTCAGAAGTCTCTAAACTGTTAATTCGTGAAGCAATTGTTTTTTCTGTTATATTAATTTGTTCATCTACTGCAAGCAATTGATAATATACCGAAGCAATATTAGCAATCAATCTTGTTTTTACAGCCGTATGTGCCGCAACAGTTTGTAAATAACTGGCTTCAAAAGCTCGTTTATTGCTTCTTATTTTCCCCCATATATCCGCTTCCCAGGATAATGATCCCATCACATCATATTGATCTAATGACCCTCTGGACAAGCTTCCTAACGGACTATTTTTAGATAGTTCCTGATGCGTAAATTGTGCTTTGGCAGAAAGCGTAGGGTAGTAACCTGATTTCCCTTGCTTAAAATAAGCTTCGGAAGCCAAAATTTTCTGTAAAGCTACACGGATATCCATGTTGTGTTCTAAACCTTTTTCAATATAACTATTCAATATAGGATCTGTAAACAAATCTTTCCATGACACATCTGCCATCGTTAAGCTATCTGTAGAAATATGATCTGTTCTAAAATTAGCTTCGAGGTTTTCTAATTCTGGTTGCGTATATTCTTTTGCAACGAAACAAGATTGTAAAGTCAGCAATGCTAAAAACACAAGGCTGACTTTTATAATTATTGATTTTTTCATTTTTTTTAAATTTCAAATTGCAAATTATGCTTCGTCTATTACTGGCTTAGGTTTAGAGCTTACTTTTTCATGTAACCATTGGAAAAGCATATACAGGATAGGAATGGTAAACACTCCTAAAACAGTCCCTATTAATAAACCACCAACAGCACCTGTACCAATAGCCCTGTTTCCTTCAGAACCTACGCCTGTTGCTATTACTAAAGGGGTTAGCCCAAAAATAAAAGCTAAAGACGTCATTAAAATAGGACGTAAACGCGCTTTTGCTCCATCAATGGCCGCATCGTATATACTCTCACCCTGTTGTCGTCTTTGTATCGCGAACTCCACGATCAAAATAGCGTTTTTCGCTAATAGACCAATCAACATAATTAAGGCAATTTGGAAATAAATATTATTTTCCAAACCTGCAAGCTTGGTTGTAATAAATGCTCCAAAAATCCCCAAAGGTAAAGAGAACAATACTGCGAATGGTAACATATAACTCTCGTACTGTGCCGCCAATAAGAAATACACAAACACAATAACCAAAATTAAGATGGTAGTGGTTTGATTTCCTGCAGCGAGCTCCTCTCGTGTTAAACCAGAATAAGCCGTAGAGTAATTACTTGGCAACGTAGCAGAAACCTCTTCTATTGCAGCAATACCATCCCCTGTACTAAACCCCGGATTTAAAGCCCCCGTAATAGATGTGGAGTTAAACAAGTTGAATCGTGTTACCGATTGTGGCCCAAAATCACGCTCTAAACTCACAAATTGGGTTATAGGAGCCATCTCCCCAGTTCCGGTTTTTACAAATAGGTTGCTTATGTCTTGTTTTTGAGCTCTATCTTCTGGTAAAGCCTGAATATAAACTCTAAATTGTTTTCCAAAACGAGAGAAGTCGGCAGCGTAAATACTTCCAATATACCCTTGCATGGTATTGAAAATGGTATTGATATTTACACCATATTCTTTGGCCAACGGCACATTGATATCCAATTTATATTGTGGATATTTGGTGCTAAATGATGAGTTCGCGTATTGAAACTCTGGTCGCTGACTCAATTTAGAGATAAACTCTTGATTGGTTTTGTCTAAATCTTCAAAACTTCCTCCAGAACGATCTAACAGATTAACTTCAACACCAGCAGAATTCCCAAAACCTGGTATACTTGGTGGAGAGAAGAAAATAATATTTGCTTCCGGAATAGTCGAAGCAACGCCAAACAGTCTTCCAATAATTGCTTTTGATGATGTTTCGTCTGTCTCACGCTCACTCCAGTTCTTTAACTTAATAAAGCCCAATCCATAGTTATTTCCAGCGCCACTTATTAAACTTCGTCCGTTAATAAGCGTAACACTTTGCACACCTTCCACTTGTAGAATTTTTTCACGTAAACCTCTGTTCACTTCTGCTGTTCTATCTACAGAAGCTCCTGGTGGCAATTCCACATTTACAAACACCAAACCTCTGTCTTCATCTGGCACAAAACCTGTAGGTGTAGTTGATGACGCGTACCAAATACCTGCAACAGCGGCAACCAGTATAACAACATTTAACCATTTATGTCTATATAAAAAGCCAATGGATTGTCCATACTTATAAGTCATGGCGTTAAAACCTGCATTAAAAGCATTGTAAAAACGTTGCAATACCGTTCTTTTCTTTTCTTCTTCAGAATGTGGTTTTAAAAAGATAGCACATAAAGCCGGACTTAAAGTTAAGGCATTTACTGCAGAAATGATTATAGCTACAATAAGGGTGACACCAAACTGCTTGTAAAACACCCCTGTAGGCCCTGTAATAAACGTTACGGGAACAAAAACCGCTGCCATTACCAAGGTAATAGACACGATTGCTCCAGATATTTCACTCATGGCAGTCATGGTTGCCTTTTGTACATCTTTAGCGCCTTGATCGATTTTGGCGTGCACGGCCTCTACCACAACAATGGCATCATCTACCACAATCCCAATGGCCAAGAGTAATGCGAAAAGTGTTAAAAGGTTAATGGTGTATCCAAATAAATTTAAAAAGAAAAAGGTTCCTATAATAGATACCGGCACCGCAATAGCTGGAATTAACGTCGATCTAAAATCTTGCAAGAAAATAAAAACCACAAGGAATACCAAAATAAAGGCTTCTATTAGCGTATGGGTTACTTTTTCTATAGAAGCGTTTAAAAACTCATTGGTATCATAAGGAATGATATACTCTATCCCTTCTGGAAAGTTTTTCTCAAGTGATGCCAATTCGGCTTTAACTTCTTCGATAATGGTTTGTGCGTCGGATCCTTTTGTTTGAAAAACACCTAAAGCGACACTTGGGTTTCCATTGGTGTTAGCACTTGCTGCATAAGATTGTGCATCAAGTTCTATTTTAGCGACATCTTTTAATCTTAAAAACTCGCCATTTCCTAAAGATTTTAAAATGATATTTTCGTACTCTTCTTGATTACTATATCTACCATCGTAAGTAATTACATAAGAGAATGCCTCACCACTGTTTTCCCCAATAGTTCCGGCCGCAGCTTCTTGACTTTGCTCGTTAATAGCAGCCGTAATATCGGAAGGTGCAAGACCATAAGTAGCCAATTTATCTGGTTTTAACCAAATACGCATGGCATAATCTTTAGCTCCAAATACGGAAACATTTCCAACACCGTTAACCCTTTGGAAGGCAGGTACCGCATTAATTTTTAAATAATTTTGAAGGTAAGTGTCATTATAATCTTTATTAGTACTAAAAAAACTAATAAACATTAAAGCACTGGTCTGTTGCTTTTCTGTTAAAACCCCTGTTTGCCTAACAGCCTGAGGTAAAAGCGGATTGGCACGTGCCACCCGGTTCTGAACATTTACGGCAGCAATATCCGGATCGACATCTTGATTGAAATAAACCGTAATATTTGCAGTACCATTATTAGTGGCCGTAGAGGTGATATAGGTCATCCCTTCTACACCATTAATTTGTTCTTCTATGGGAATAATTACACTTTCCAGAATGGTTGCTGCGGTTGCCCCTGGATAGGAAGCGGACACCTGAATGGTTGGAGGTGCTATATCAGGATATTGGGTTACGGAAAGAGACTGGAGTCCCAAAATACCCAATATCACTATAATTATAGAGATAACTGTAGATAATACAGGTCTCGTTATGAATGTTTTAAGCATGGTTTCTTAATTTTTCTTGTCTTGATGAAACATTATATTATTGAAACTCTGGCGTGATAGGCTTTGAAATACTATCAAAATCAGATTTTGTTGGTTCGATGGGCATACCATCTCTTACTTTACCAATTCCTTTGGCTATAACAGTTTCCCCTTTTTCAAGACCTGTATCTACGATAAATAAATTATCGCTTTTTCCTTTAATAGTGATCGCTTTTGAAACTGCAACGGTGTTTTTTGCCGAATCTTGTTGTACAACATAAACAAGTCTGCTATTTTGATTTTCGAAGGTTGCTTCTTGAGGAACAACGACCACATTTTCATAAACGGTTGGCACTTTAATCGTACCACTATTTCCATTGGTTAAAATCCCATTGGCATTGTCAAATCGTGCTCTAAATGATACGGTTCCAGTATTCCTATTGATTTGAGAATTAATGGTTTCTATCTTTCCTTTAGAATCGTATTCACGACCATTGGCCAGAATCAAAGTAACTTCTGAAAGATTTTTTATTTTTTCTTCTTTTGAAGTCCCTTCAGCATTTTGAATAAAGTCAAGATACTCTTTTTCATTCATAGAAAAATAAGCATAAACATTGCTAATATCTGAAACGGTGGTTAAGGCACCTTGACTGGAAGGGCTTACTAAAGAGCCTTTTCTCAATCTTATTTCGCCAACATAACCATCTACTGGGCTCTTTATAGTTCCATATCCGATGTTAGATGAAATACTATTAAAACCACTTTTAGCCTGTTCCAGTTGTGCTTTAGCCGTTTCCAACTGCACACTACTAATGATGTTTTTTTCCACCAAAGGTTTTAATTTATTCACCTCAACCTGTGCGGCATTTACATTCGCTTTTGCTGCTAAGGCATCTTGGTTCATGGATTCTGTTTCCAATCTAAATAACACTTGGCCTTTTCGTACCTTTTGGCCTTCATCTACCAAAACATCTGTAATGTACCCTGAAATTTTTGCACGTACTTCACTATTTACAACCCCCTCAATACTGGTTGGATAACTAATGTAGGTTGTAACGGTTTTAACAGGAATTTCAATTACCGGCAATGCCATAGCCCGAGGTTGGCCTCCAGCAGCATTTTGGGAGTTTTTATCGTTACCGCATGAAGCCACCAAAATAAGTAGCAATAAAGGCATTATGTTTTTTGTAATAGAGTTCATTGTATTTGATGTTTAAGCTTGATTTTGAAAATCGGTTATTTTTTTGAGTTTACTGGTAATTTTTTCTCGTTGGTCTTTAAGATATTCTTCAAAAAGACTTCCTAAGTACTTTTCGTTTTTAAATTTATCAGGATTATTCGCTTTATTAAATGTGTTTATTTTTTGCACAATTTCCAACTCCTTGTCAATGGTAAACAAATGCTGCTCCATGGTGTTCATGATGTAAAACCTAGACGTTCGAAAATAACGTTTTCGATCTCCTGGTTTGGTGTAGTACTCAATATAATGTAATTGAATCAATACATTTATGTTGCTAGAGACCGAACTCTTACTGGCTTGCGTAATTTGGATAATATTATCAAAACTTAATCCGTCATAGCAAGAAAGAATAAGAGCGGCATAAATTCTGGCCGCAAGTGGAGATAAATCTGAACGCTCCTCAAGCATAAGCCCAACTTCTTCTATTAGCTGTTTTTGTTCTTTAGATATATGTTCCATAATAATTATTAAGGATGCAAAAATATAATTAGTTCGGAATGTACCGAACTAAAAAACACTAAATATTTGTTAAAAAGAAACGAAAGGTTCGCTTTATACCGAACTAAAGCGAACCACCTGTGATAAGGCCTATAAAAACGGCACTTAAATGTGGTTTTTATTAACATCCTAGAGTATTAATATTAGAGAAATCGATGTTTTTTAAAAAAATCAGATGAAAAAAAATAGGGTAACGAAACAAACTTGGTAATTATATATCAACTCCAATTTTAAACAGCATTCATATACTTTTACACGACCAAAAATTACTTATAAGCTATAGCGATAACATTAAATACTCTATTTTCGTCTGCCAACTTCAAGACTACTAATGCCCCTACTTTTTTCCCCATTAATAGCTGGGCTACAGGCGATATAAAAGACATTTTTTGTTTAGCAATATCGGCTTCGTCAACACCTACAATTTGATAAGTTTGATAGTTTACCTCATCACCTAATCTTTAATGTAATTGTGGCACCAAAACGGATTTCATCTTTTGGTTGCGTTGCTAAATCAATAATTTTAGCTGTAGCTATTCTATTTTGGAGCAGCTGCAACTTTGCAGCGGTATAATTAGAAGCGATTCGTTTTTCTTTTTCATCGGTATAGGCAACGGCATCCAACGCCTTTAAAAGCGATTGTTTTTCAGATATGAGTTCGTGCATGCCCGCTTGCGTAACATAGTTAGTAATACCAACTGGCAGGTCTGCCCTTGGCGGTACTATAGGCATTTCTTCTTGATCCTCTTCTTTTACAAATCCCCTGCTCATAACCCCCTCTTTAATTTATTTATCTTTTTTTAATTTAACACTGTATTAAGGTAAAAAGACTTAAGCACTTTACCAAAATACAGCGAAATAAAATAGCATCTTTACAAGCTTATCTCTAATATTAAAATACAAGATACATTGGATGTGTTTTTAAAGAAAGGGCAGAAAAAGCCTCACGATTTTGCCCAAAAACATCTGTATTTCAGCTTGTAATCAATCTCAAATGCTTGTGTTCATTTTTGAGCCATTTCTTTACTAGACACTCGAGCCGTTACTAGATTTGCTTTATTAACTTTATAAGCTATGGCTCTATATCTATAAAAAAACCTCACAGATTTTAAAAATCTGTGAGGCTCTGCCTGAACAATGGCAGCATCTTATCTATACGCGTTCTTTTTCATGCGCTTCCGAAACTCCGTCTTCACATTCTTCTTGGTATAAATAACGTTCTTTACTATCGTCAAGTTCATCCATCCATTCGGTATGGTGCGTTTCAGCCTTGGTTCCTGTAACCACACTCTGAAACGTTTTATCCCTATAGGTTAAAATATTCTCGTCTTTATCTTTAAGCCATTCTTTAAACATGACAGCAACTTGATCGACATTAAAATCTGGATAATCAGATAAAGCCAACAAATCTTTTATATAAGCCGTTTGAAAATCGACGTGATCAAAACTCGTTTCCAGCTTCTCATTAGCATCCAGCCATTTATCGATATCTATACGACGCTCGGCTTTTTTAGGCAATTGGTATTGATTCATTATAAAATCTCTGGCAACCCACGCTTGCGCATCAAACATATTAAAGGTATAATATTGATCTTGCATCCCCAAATAGATCAGGTTAGGCAGATCGTTAAAAAACACGCCTTTGTACAAGTGGTCTGGATAAAGATTATTTTTGGTCTTTAATCGCAATTCATCTGGAAGAAACGGAAATTTATGTTGATATCCCGTACACATAACAACCGCATCAAACCTTCGGGAGGTACCATCTTTAAAATATGCCGTGTCTCCTTCAAAATATTTCAATAACGGCACTTCTGTAATACCATCTGGCCAATTAACGCCAATTGGGTTGCTTCGATAACTTAAAGTTACCGATTTTGCGCCGTGTTTATAACACTGAACGCCAATATCTTCAGCAGAATAACTACTTCCAATAATGAGCAAATCTTGATCCTTATATGGGTCTGCCCCCCTAAAATCATGAGCATGCATCACCTGTCCTGGGAATTGTTCTATCCCTTTAAAATAAGGCATATTAGGTGTAGAGAAGTGACCAGAAGCCACTACCAGATAATCAAACTCCTCGGAGTAGGTTTTATCAATTTTTAAATTATCTAGTACCACTTCGAATTTTTTTGTCTCCTCGTTATAGTTCACCCAACGCACCGTGGTATCAAAACTTATATAATCCCTAACATTATTCTTTTTAATACGCCCTTGAATATAATCGAACAAGACAGGCCTTGGCGGATAAGAGGATATCGGTTTTTTAAAGTGTTCATCAAATGAATAATCTGAAAACTCCAAGCATTCTTTAGGGCCATTAGACCATAAATACTTATACATACTGCCATGAGTGGGCTCACCATATTTTCCCACTCCCGTACGCCATGAGTAGTTCCACATACCGCCCCAATTGCTTTGTTTCTCAAAACAAACTACCTCTGGCACTTCCAAACCTTCATTCTTTGCTGCTTCAAAAGCTCTTAATTGAGCCAAGCCACTCGGCCCAGCACCAATAATTCCTACACGTTTTTTTTTCATATTATATAACAATAGTTGTTTAGGCTGATATAAAAATGAATTGAAAACAATCCAAATATACCAACAATTATTAATTCTATTTTTAGTAAAAGGCTGCGTTAGTGCAGTATATAAAACAACACAATACCTATTCCAATTTAAAAGTATAGCTTTTAATACCGGATAATTGCGCTATTTTTCATGGGCCAATAATATAATGTATTTTCAGTAATATTCCTAATCATAACACTTAAAAACACTCCCTTAGCCTGGATGCCCGATCTATTTAAAATCCCCTTATAGATGATGGTTTATCGGGGTATATGCTGTGGTTTTTTCTTTTGTTCTCGAATTAAATAAATTCCAACCAAAATTAAAACAGCCCCAAGAAGGTACCAAATAGTAAATTTTTCACCATCCAAGAGTCCCCAAGCTACAGCTACAACTGGCAATAAGTAGGTTACCGTACTAGCAAATACCGGCGACACGTCTTGAATCAATTTATAATAAAGAACACCACAAATAGCGGTGCCCAAAACACCAAGAATCATCATATACCCCATGGCTCCCCATGTTTGTGGGTTCGACTGGAAATTTGTAAAAAAACCCGATGCCCCTAAAACTACAAACGATGGCACAGTCCACAACATAATGGCGCCACTGGACAATTGCAACGAAGGCACATGTGCTAGCTTGTTTTTTACAATTAATGCAGCAAGCCCATAACAGGCCGTTGCTAGAACAATAAGTAAGGCCGACCCCAATTGTGTGTTTTCAGAACTGGTTTCTGAAAAATATAAAAGTATTGCAGCTCCAGAAAAGCCTATTATCGCTCCTACAAATTGGATGATTTTACTTTTAATCCCAAAAAATAAGAATCCCAGAATTAATATAAAAACTGGGACTAAGGTATCTAAAATACCTGCCATAGAACTGCTTACATGCTTCTGAGCGATAGGAAATAAAAAAGTGGGGAAAAAATTACCAAAAAAACCTGTTATACCTACCCAAATTAAGGTGTTTTTAGACATATACCGTAATGCTGGCACACCAAATTTTACAAGAGCGATACCCGAAAACAACATCCGTAACGCTCCAATTTCATAAGGATTAAAAACCAAGAGCGTTTTTTTTATTAATATAAAAACACTTCCCCAAGTTAAGGCAAGAATAATCAATACCATCCATTTATTGCCGAGTGCTTTTTTCATTATTCGAATTTGTTTAAAGTCATTCCGTAAAAAATAAAAGTTAAAATAAAAAGCAGTTCAAAACACAAGGCAAAAACCTTTCCTTTCACATTGCGCCCAATATAAAGCTTATTTTAAAATAGGCTGTAACATCCTCTTCTAATTAAGCCCATTAGTTCGCTCTACCTCCTTTTAGAAAAATAGCCTGTCCCCTCTCCCTTTCAGGAACCGTATGGTATTTTGCTCAATTTACTGCAAAACATTCCAATCGCTCTACAAGCATTTATAGCTTAAAAAAGATGGGCTGGTTTTAACCCCAATTGCTTGTGCCGCCCTCTGGTTTAAAAAATGATCTTTTCCTCTAAATTTACAAGATGCAAATCGGTGCGAAAAGAAAAGCAGCTTAGTAAATAGGAATGTCTTAATTTCAGAAAGCTTGTAAAGGCGCATGGGCAATAAAAGGACTTAAAAGCATGAACCAACCAAATTAATAGCTAGCGCAACCCCTCAATACAACGGTATTTTATAATCGATGATTGCTTTATGAATGCATTCTATGGATAAGGCTTTGCTTTTTCATTACCAATCTAACATCATGGTCCAGATAGTAATCTTCTGAGGTAAGAACATGTTCAAATCCTAAATTCTGATAAATTTTTATAGCTGAAAAGTTATCAGGATGAACCGTTAAACAAATTTCATTGCTCAAATTATTTTCCAGTATTTCGACCAATCGCTTTATTAATTTCTTTCCTATATTATGACCTCTAGCATCTGGGTGTACGCACATTGACAAAACCCAACCTTGACCGGATTTTTTGATTAAATGTCCCAATGCATACCCTAAGATTTCATTTTGTTCTTCTGCAACCAAAAAATAGGGTTCTGAAATATCAAAAAACTGTCTTAAAACAAAAAGAGGATAACTGCCTTTATCAAAACTCAAAACCTCAATATCATGAATACGTTTTAAGTCTGCCAATGTTGCTTTTCTAATCATACTTATTGCATTTGCACTGTTCTATGGGCACTCCATATTCCTTGTTTTCTCATTTAAGCGTCCCATTCCTTACGAATATCTTCTACCAACGCATCATAACGCTCCCTTAAATCTGAAGAAAGTACTTTTGATGAGTTATAAAGTTTTCGCAATTGTAAAGCTAAAAAAACACTAAAAAGTCCAGCAAACAAAAAGCTTAAGGCAATTAGAATAACCACACTCATACCTGCAAAAACAGGATTCCAAATTAAGAAAAAAGAGGCGACACCACCTAAAACGCCCAACACCAGTAATCCACTCCAGTTTTTGTTACCATATCTTTTAACATCCATAGCAAAGCTTATGGCCGAAACAGAACGAAATAATATGATAAATCCAATATAAAATGCTAATACCCTAATAGAAAGGGCAGGATGAGCAATTAGAGAAATACCGATAATAAAAGTGATGATCCCGAATGCCAAAGACCAGCCCCAATTATCCATGTGATATCTGTTAGCGATAGAGAAAATAATTTCTGAAAGCCCTCCAAATAAAAAGGATAGCGCAAATAAAACAGATAATGCAAGCAATGAGCCTGCGGGCGAAGTAAACACCACCATACTAACGATTACAAAGAACAGCCCTACCAACAAAGGAATGTACCAATGCTTAATCGCATTTCTAATGGATTTTAAAAAAAATGTTTCCATAATAATCTACATTAAAATATTTTTCACTCTCTTTTAATTTCTAAGCTTAATCTTCAATACTGAATCTTTTTGAAATGAAAATTTACAATCTTCGTAAGAAGGCGCAGAAAACTTAGGTTTTATATTGTTTGAAAAACCATAGGGCTCTTTAGGAATACCTATAAAATTCCGATTACATATACCATCTGAATTTTCATCATGATACATAGAAATGGCATAAACCCCTTTTGGCAAATCCTTAATAACAAGGGTTTTTGTAGTCTCATCTGCAGCAATGGTATAATTTTTTATTGCAGCGCCCTCTCTTAAAAAACGGGTTCCTGTATTGAAAACACCTATAATTATTTCGCCTTCCGAAACTTCAATATTTTGGATTTCAATAGTTAATTCAGGATTGTTGATAGAAAAAAAATTTATTAAAATAGAAACATATAATACAAAAATAATCATGGTTTTGAGTTTTGGTTAAAAAAATGATTTATACGAGTTATGTCGTTTCTTTTAAAGGCTTGATAAGGTTCAGACTGTTTTAGCAAATACCATTTGATAGGCCGCCTAAACAAAGATGCCATGTTTTTTTTAAAAGAAGACACCTTTCTACGTTCTGTTTTAAAATAATCTTCTAAAGTATGGTGTCTAAAATGAACTATTTTATTAAGATCTTCCCAATCGGCATAATAGCCACAATGAAAATTTTTATCTGCAAAAGCATGATGAGGAAAATCTAATTTCCCTAAACCAAATATAGCAAATGAACGTTCTAAGAAATGGGCATAACCAATCCGGCAGGTTTCTCCTCCTCCTAAGTTAAAAATACGTTTTGAAAGGAGGTTTTGTTTCTCAATTCCATTAACAAAAGCACGTGCGGTATCTTGAGGTGTTGCAATCTCCAATGCGGTATTTAAAGGTTGATGAAACATAAGCTTAGATACTTTATGATTGCCCATAATGGCTGCCAATCTAAAGATAGTCCAATTTAACTTGCAGTTTTGAACTCGTTTTTCTGAAGCTATTTTGGTATCGGCATAAGCATCCCCTTCACTTGGAACAAGAGGATCGGTTACTTTTATATAAGGTGTTTTTACCCGATCGCCATATACAGAAATACTAGAACTATACATAAAAAATGCGTTAGGTGCATGCTGTTCCAAGTGCTCAATTAAGTTTTTTGTACCCTGGGTATTTACTTGTTGTGCTAATTCTGGAACATCGTCTGCTAACGGTGGAATAATAGCAGCCAAATGAATAACAACATCTACTGGGGTTTTAATTTCATCAAAATCCTTAGGATCGGTAATATCCCCAAAAACAATTTTTAATTTGTCTTGATAAGGTGTAAGTTTTCGAATGGACGTTTTTGTTTTTTTATCAAAAACAGTAATATCATAACAGGCCTTATCTATAAGCTGCTTTAAGACCTCAAAACCAACGGTTCCGGAAACACCAGTAATTAAAATATGTTTTTTTACCATATACGTGTGTCGTTTTATTGCTTTTTTATTCGATTAATGATAGGTCAATTGACCATTTTTCAACTGTGCCGGTTTGGTATAAGGGTGCTCGGTTGGTGTATGGCCATCTATAATATGATACACCTTCCAACCCTGGGCCTTTAACTGATCGGCAATCATAGAACGATGGCAACGCCACCAAACCGCTTCAGAGCACATTATAGCACAACGCTTTTTTTTAGCCATATCCACAAGCGCATGCAGGGTATTTTTAAATTCTAGAGTTTCCATATAATCCGCGTATCCCCTAAAAGAAGGATGTCTCCACACCGTGTTTTCTGAATCAACACTGGCTTTTCTACGCCCTCCAAGTGCCTCTAAATGACTATAAATAAGTCCTTTTTGAGGTAACACACTCTCCAAATTTTCTTTTTTAAAATGAGGAAACCTTTTAGAGCCAGGAAAGCGCCGCACATCGACCAATTGCTCTATACGGTAGAAAGTTAACAACTCCAGGAAAGCATCCATAGCTCTAGTGGAGTGTCCAATAGTCCATACTATCTTATCGGATATGACCATGTGCTTTAATTTTTTAACTCATTTTTTTTATGTGCTGTATCACGCCGCCGTCTACTAAAATATCGGTTCCCGTAATAAATTGCGCTTCATCGCTAGCTAAAAACCGTACTACACCTGCAACGTCTTCCGGTGTTCCGTTTCGTTTTAGAGGCGTGGCCTGCTTAATCATTTCCATTCTTTCGGGATGTTCTTCAGCGGCTTTTAAAGCCATAGGGGTTTCAATAACCCCTGGAGAAACACTTACAATTCTTGCACCTTTTTCACCCCATTTATCTACATTCTTGTAAACCAACAATTGTACACCTCGTTTAGCAAAATTATACATCAAGTCTGAACTGTTCTTTACAAAACCACTTATAATACCAAAGGATTCTGATGCCTGTGGATTTTTAAGGGCTTCATCGTACGCTGTGTTTACAGGAATGGTATGAGCCATCATAGAAGAAAGTAAAATGGCAACGGAATCCTTTTCAGCAATCGTGTAAAAAGCATCTACCAAAAGCTCTGTAGCCACCAAATCGATAGTATATACTTTTTGTATATCCGTTACGGTACCGCTAACCCCTGCCGTGTGAATTAATGCTTTTAGCGCTCCTAAATTAGAAACATATGTAACAAGCTTTTCAATATCACTTTCTTTTGTAATATCGCAAGCAATACCCGTAACATCAAAGCCCTCTTTTAATAACTCATCTACAGTAGAGTCTACTTGTTCTTGAACGTAATCTGTTATAACCATAGAATGGTTTTTAAACGTTCTAGCACAAGTTTGACCTATACCCCCAGCGCCTCCGGTAATTACAATTATTTTTTTTTGGACGTCCATTTTTATATTAGTTTATAAGTTAATACATTTTTAAAAGTCTGTTTTTTAAAATTTTCACTTCACATACACGGCTTCAAAAACAGCTAATGGAGCTTTTCTTCCCATATTTAGTGACAACATATCCTTATCTAGGGTATAGTGATCTGCAAGTTCAAACACCTTTAAAAACTCAGATTCATTAAAATCCATATCTGGACATGCTCTCATGGTTACGGCTATGTTTTCAAATTGAATGCTGTTGTCCTTTTCTAATTTATATGCTCCACTTAATGAATTACAGCCCGAAAACCCTGTTATACGATTTTCATCTGCGGCTAAAATGAAAAATATCTCACGCTCTTGCTGATCTGCCATAACGATATCTTTGCCCCCTAAGGTTCTAAGTACCCAACGCTTTTCAACAATAGGCTCCTTATTTATACCCGCTTTTTTAAAACCTGCCAAAACCTCGTTTGAAGCACTATAAAGTGTTAAATGATTATCTGAAATAGTGAAGCTATCGGCACCTTCAAAAACACCTAAAATTACCGACTCGTTTATTTTAGCATCTGGACATGCCATTCTCGTCGATCCTATTTGCGAAAAAGAAATACGCTTGCCCTCTTCTAAAGTATAAGTTCCCATAAACGTATTACATCCTGAATGGCCAGTAATTCGTTTGTTTTTAGGATTTAAAACAAAGTATATTACAGGCGCATCCACCTCTTTACCAGGCGTATCCTCTCCCTTTAACGTGTTTATAACCCATTTTGTATTTTCAATAGATACAGTTGAAACCTTAACTGCTACATCTGAAGTTTTTAAGTGTGCTTTTTCACCATTCTTACAGCCCATAGCCATTAGAGCACCTATTATTAACCTTGTTTTCATATTTTATCATGTTTTAAAATGTCAACCCCTCAAATCTACGATTAGTTCGTTAAGTTACGAACCAATCAAATGTAAAATATTGTTAAATTATTTATATCCATCATACACAAAAGGCTTTTTAAACAAGTTGACCTCACACCTAAATGATTGTTTAAGTATTTTTAAAGAAGTTTTAAAAAAAAAAGACCAATCCTCCCTTATTTTAAAAAATCGGTTTGTTGTCTTACCGAAATCCGCATCACAAGGGTTTCCCGATTTTGTACTTCTATCTCTGGATGATACGCTATAGCCCCTATATCTAAAAATAGCCGAATACTTATCTTGTATGTTCGGTATTAGGCCAAGCAAAGGCATTTTCACTTTTTAAAGGGGAGCTTTCTTTTAAATAGTTTTTTTTCTAAAAACAACCTGAACCACAGCCATAACAACCGTAAGGGAAAGCCCTAAAAGCGTTACGCCCATCCATTTATAATGCTCCCAAGCAAGAGCTCCAAACGCAGTGCCTAAAGCACCTCCAATAAAAAAGCCGACCATATAAATAGTATTAACCCTATTTCTAGCGTCCCTATTTTTTGAGAAAATAATATTCTGATTGGTTATATGTAACGCTTGCAAACCTAAATCTACAAAAACAACCCCTAAAATGAGTCCAATAATCGAATTCCCAGAAAGCATGAAAATTACCCAAGATCCCATTAAGATGATAACCGAAACGATAATAATTTTAGCTTTATCAAAACGGTTGTTTAATTTCCCCACTACGGTAGCCGCTAAGGCTCCAAAAATAGCAAACACTCCAAAAGCACCTGTAGCACTGCTGCCATATCCAAAATTATCTTCCATTAAGAATACCAATGTGGTCCAGAAAGCACTTAACCCCGCAAAGGCCAGTGCCCCTCTTAAGGTTGCCAATCGCAATGAAGGCTCTGTTTTAAAATAATACCATAGAGAGCTCATTAAATTACCATAACTACCTTTATAATCTGGACTGATTTTTGGCAATTTTAAGATCAATAATATATATAAAGCTATCATCATGAGTGCCGCAGCAAAATACATCACCCGCCAACCATATAATTCTCCCACAAAACCACTTATAATCCGACTTCCTAAAATACCTATCAACAAGCCACTCATTACAATACCAATGGCCCGCCCCCTACCTTTATCATCACTTAATTGAGCTGCCATGGGTACAAATAACTGCGGTATGGCAGAAGTGAACCCAATAAAAAAACTACTTAATATTAGTAAAAATAAAGATGTAGAAAAACCAGCTGCCAGCAATGCTAGAACCATAAGAGCAAAATCAAATTTCAATATTTTATGATTGGAAATTTTATCTCCCAATGGAATAACAAATAAGAGGCCAAAGGCATAACCTAACTGCGTTGAGAGTGCCACATAGCTAACGGCCGATTCCGAAACCTTGAAAGTAACCGATATAAGATGCAAAAGTGGCTGGTTGTAATATAAGTTTGCCACAACCAGTCCTGCAGACACACTCATTAGATATAATACATAATTATTCAACTTGGGCATAGTATGATTTTTTATGGCTACAAAGTTAAGGGATTGCTCATGATACCATAAACTACTCCAAGGTTTTTATATCTACGTGTGAAAAACACCAATTAAAAATAAGTCATCTAAATTATAAGTTATAAGTAAAAAACAATTATGTTGTCTGTTTGATAGTTTAAATGGTAGTCTTATCTTTAAGGTTTAAATAGAAACCAATTTATGAAAGTTCGTGAATTTTTTATTATAAGTTCCATATTAACCGTTGTAGCGGTAATAGCAATTGCTTTTTTTTGGCTCCTCATATTATGGGCCTTTATACTAATAGCCCCTCTTATTATAATGGGGGTTTATGATATCATTCAAAAAAAGCATACCATTCGACGCAACTTCCCTCTTATTGGGCGCTTTCGCTATGTATTAGAATCTGTGCGACCAGAAATCATGCAATATTTTGTAGAAACCGATACGGAGGGAAGACCTTTAAATCGCATCTTAAGGTCACTTGTATACCAAAGGGCCAAAGGCGAAAACGACACCGAGCCTTTTGGTACCCAAATGGACATTTACCATTCGGGTTATGAATGGATGGAACACTCTATGTACGCCAAACACAATCCTAAAAAAATTGGAGAATTCCCTAGAATACTTATAGGTGCCAAGAACTGTAAACAGCCCTACTCCTCCAGTTTATTAAATATTTCTGCCATGAGTTTTGGCTCCCTTAGCAAAAATGCCATTCTGGCTTTAAACAAAGGTGCTAAAATGGGCGGTTTTGCACACAATACAGGGGAAGGCGGGATTAGCGATTACCATTTAGAACATGGAGGCGACCTGATCTGGCAAATTGGAACAGGGTACTTTGGATGTAGAAACGATGACGGTTCATTTAATGAACAGACCTTTAGAGAAAATGCGATACGCCCTCAAGTTAAAATGATAGAAATCAAATTATCTCAAGGTGCCAAACCAGGCCATGGAGGCATATTGCCTGCCATAAAAAACACTGAAGAAATTGCTAGAATAAGGCATATACCTCCCCACGTCGCAGTACATTCTCCACCGTCCCATTCTGCATTTTCAAACCCGATAGCCTTCATGCATTTTATAAAAAAACTTCGGGACCTCTCTGATGGTAAACCTGTGGGCTTTAAATTATGCCTGGGCAGGAAACAGGAATTTATGGATTTCTGTGAGGCAATGATTTACACAGGCATAACCCCAGATTTTATAACTGTTGATGGCGGTGAAGGCGGTACTGGGGCTGCGCCAGTAGAGTTTTCGAACTCTATGGGCATGCCGTTAAGAGAAGGATTAATTTATGTACATGACACCTTGGTAGGCTTCGACCTAAGAAAAGATATCAAGGTAATTGTTGCAGGTAAAATCATTACTGGTTTCCATATGGCAAGAGCCTTAGCACTTGGCGCCGATGCCTGTAATAGCGCACGTGCCATGATGCTTTCCATCGGTTGTATTCAAGCGTTAAAATGCAACACCAACACTTGTCCTGTAGGCGTAGCCACACAAGATAAATCTTTAGTTAAAGGCTTAGTTGTAGAAGATAAGGCACCACGTGCCCACCGGTATCATGAAGCGACAATCCATAGTTTTTTAGAGCTTATTGCCGCTGCAGGACTTGATGCTCCCGAAGACCTTTCCCGTGAGCATATAAGCAAGCGTGTAGGGATGTATAATGTTCAAACCTATGATGAGATTTACCCGCCAATGAAAGTTGGGGCACTTTTAGATATCAATACCATTCCAGATAACTATAAACGCTATTTTCAGCTCACAAGAATAATGAATCAGGATTTATAAAACCTGAAACAAATCGTAACCGAGTTAATAAAAAAACTAAAGAAGTTTTGTACTTTTATTGAAAGTACAATTTCAAAGTTTAATTTTGCTGCTCAAATATTATATTTTGAGAAACCTTATAAAACCCTATCCGAATGCTTTTTTTGAACTAGTACAATTCATGAAAAGTACTAATTTTTCAAAAGCTATCCTTATCGTCGTTTCGGTTACCATTCCTGTTGTTATAGGGGTATCGTTGGGTCATTTTGAAATAGGACTTGCCATATGTTTTGGGGCCTTTTGGTGTTCTCCAAGTGATATTAGCGGCAGTAACAAACACAAAAACTTAGGCATCTTGTTCTCTGCAGCCATGGTTATGGTTGTAAGTTTTATTGGAGGCTATCTCAAATTTTCAATTTGGATTTTATTACCCGTTTTAGGCCTACTCACCTTTGCTATCGCCTCTATCTCTGTCTATGGATTTAGGGCCTCTTTAATAAGTTTTTCAGGACTTTTGGCCCTTGTACTGAGTTTTGCAAACGATTCTGACACCTTAGAGGTCTATCAACGTGCTATATTAATTGGTATTGGCGGTATTTGGTACTTATCATTGTCTACATTATGGTATTATATTAACCCTAAAGCGCAAACCGAAGAGGTTTTAAACAAAATATTCCTTCTAACCGCCGAGTTTATAGAAACTCGAGCAAAGCTTATTGAATCGCAAAAAGAACGCCAAAATTTATTAGTAAAACTATTAGAGCAGCAGCATGAGCTTACAGAACATCATGAAACAATGCGTGATATTTTCATGGTTTCGAGAAAAAACTCAGGAAAATCTAATTACCAAGGAAAGCGTTTATTAGTATTTGTTCAACTTATAGACCTTCTAGAAACAGCTATTGCCAATCCTGTAAATTACAATAAACTAGATACATTATTATGTAAGCATCCAAAATTTATTCAGAGCTTTCAAGATTTAATGTTTGAAATGGCATCGCAATTAACACTTATCGCCAAATACAGCAATACACCAAAAAAACTCCCTAGAAACAATAGTTTAACCCATGCTTTTAATACTATAAAACAAGATATTGAACACTTTAAACAAACTATGGGGCAAGAGGATTATGAAGGGTATTTAATGCTTCAAAACCTATTAGACTATCAAGAAAAACAAATTGGAAAACTAAAAGAGATTAAATGGCTGTTAGGAAATCCTAAACTAGACACAGATGATTTTATTGAAAAGGATGTTTTAAAACGATTTGTTGTCCTTCCCGATTACGATCCTAAAATATGGATAAGAAATTTTAGTTTTAGATCTACAATTTTTAGGCACTCCTTGCGTTTGGCCGTAACTGTAATGATTGGGTATGTAATTGGTAAAGTTTTCGATTTCCAAAATCCTTATTGGATACTCTTAACCATTATCGTTATTATGAGGCCTAGTTATGGACTTACAAAAAAACGCTCTAAAGACCGTATTATCGGTACGCTAATAGGTGCTTTACTGGCCACAGGCTTGGTGTTTTTAATACAAAACCCCTACCTCTATGCTATTTTAGGGATAGCTTCGTTAGTAGTAACCTTTTCAATGGTTCAAAAAAACTATAAGGCCTCTGCTATTTTTATCACCTTAAGTGTTGTTTTTATCTACGCTATTATCGAACCGGATGTGCTTACTGTTATTCAATTTCGTGTTTTAGATACTATTATTGGTGCTGTTCTATCCTTTATGGCCATTTTATGGTTATGGCCAGCTTGGGGAATTATGGAAATAGGCGAAAACATTAGAGACAGCATTAAAGCTAACTGTCATTTTTTCAAGCACATTAGTACGTTCTATCAAGAAAAAGGCAAGGTGAGCACTGCTTATAAAGTATCTAGAAAAGAAGCCTTTTTACAAGTTTCCAATTTAAGTGCTGCCTTTCAACGCATGGCACAAGAACCACAATCGAAACAAAAGCAATTAGATGACGTTTACGAACTTGTAGTGCTTAACCACACCTTTTTATCTGCCCTGGCCTCCTTAAGCATTTACATCCAAAACCAGCCCACTTCTGAAGCTTCCGATACGTTTGTTCTGATGTGTGACGACGTCAATACCAATCTCAATCAAATATTAAATATTCTAGAAACAAAGCCCTCTGCCAACATAAAGCAGAGAGACCTCTCTAAATCACATTTAAATAGACAACGTTTTTCAGAAACATCCAATAAAATCAAGGAGCTTACTATTTCGGAAACTAAAAATCAGCGCGACCACCAAGAAGCTCACTTAATTTGGGAACAATTAAACTGGTTATACTCGTTAAGTGAGAAAATATTTAAACGCGTATCCCTGCTTAAAATATAAAGTTTTTTTTGAAATGATTAGCATTGAGAATTCATTCTAGTTTAGAATAAATATCAAAGAACTTATTGAAATAGTCATCCAAAGTAGAAATCCTAATAGAAAAGGTTTAGGACCAGTCTCTTTCATATCTGAAATACTCAAGGTACTTCCCACTAAAAACAAGGTTACAATAAGTAGACGCTTAGACAAACCAGTTATACCGTTTGTTAGCGCCTCAGGCATCGGCAAGTAACTATGGATTAAAATAGCCAATATAAAAAGCAAGATAAACCAAGGAATTTTTATCTTCCCTTTTGTGGTTTTGAATACAAACATAGAGATAATAGATACAGGAATGATCCAAAGTGTTCTTGCCAATTTAATGGTTGTGGCAACCGTTAAGGCTTCAGTCCCATAGCTTAATGCCGACCCTACTACCGAACTCGTATCGTGAATGGCAACCGCAGCCCATACCCCAAATTGATGCTGTGTTAAATGAAAATAATGCCCCACGGCAGGGAAAACAAATAAAGCTACAGAGTTAAGAAAAAAGACCACACATAACGCTACCGAGATGATTTTCGGTTTAGCTTGGATTACTGGCGAAACTGCTGCTATGGCACTTCCTCCACATATAGACGTGCCCGAGGAAATTAAGTGCCCCAGTTTTAAATCCATTCTTAAAAGTTTTGCCAAAATATATCCTACAGAAAATGTAATGGCTATCGTAAATATGGTTATAAACAATCCATCTTTACCCGTCTGTATGGTTTCCATAAAGTACATCCCAAAACCCAGTCCAATAACCGATATTTTTAATAAGTATTGAATCCCATCGTGCACTAATTTTTCAAAAGGATTTCCCAGAAACAGTGTGAATAGAAACCCTAAAACCAATGCAATCGGACTGTCCACAAGACCACTTAAACACAACAGGCCTCCTAATATAAATAAAACTTTAATCCACATACTTTTCATACTGTATATACTCTTCATAAGTAACAGTACAAAGGACGAAATAACATGTGGTTTGTTTGCGAAGCGATTGGTAATAGGCTATTACCTCTGGTTATAATGGTTTAAAAATAACTGTTGCAGTTTTTGTTGGGTTTTAGACTGAAAACCTTGCCTAGATACGAAATAAAACCAACGCTCGATACTCAGGCCTTCCACTTCTACCACACGTAATTGTTGGTCTATTAACTCTTGGTTAATGGCATGTATGGATAAAAATGCAGCATGATCGCTGTGTTTCAAATAATTTTTAATACTTTCTGTACTTCCCAAAACACTTACGGTTTCCCATTTGTGATTCCCTTGTTTTTTTAAGGCATTTTCTATAACTTCACGTGTGCCAGAGCCAAATTCACGTTCAACAAAAGAAAAGTTATCAAGTTCGGAAACAGAAATACTATCTTTTTTACAAATGCTATTTTGATGCCCGAGCGTAAGGACTAATTCATCTTTTACAAAAGGGTCATAATGCAAACGTGTATCGTGATTATCCCCTTCGACAATAGCAAAGTCGAGTTGACCATTTACTATCAAGTTCTGAATATCTTCGGTATTTCCACAAGTTAAAACCATATACAATTCGGGATGTTTTTTTTGTATTTGTGCTGTAATTTTGGGTGCTACATATTGTCCGATTGTTGTACTGGCCCCTATTTTAATTTTTGATGGAAGTGTTTTGTTGGGATTGAGGAAATGATTATATAAATCTGAATAAACATCTAATAACGTATTGGTATACTTTAAAAAATCATGTCCTTCGGGCGTTAAAGAGATGCTGTTTCCTGATCTTCTAAAAAAAGCAACACCAAATTCCTGTTCTAAATTTCTTATTGTTTTAGAAATGGCCGGCTGAGACAAAAAAAGATTTTCTGCTGCTTTTGTAAAACTTTTGGTTAAGGCTACTTCTTTAAAGATTTTAAGCTTATGATTCATGCCTTAAATATACACTTTTTTGTGAGTGTTCAAGAGCAACAACTGCTCCAAAGCATTGGGGAGTTTTTAAAACACGACAGGTTGTTGAAATCTTTCGGTAGTAGTTCTAAAATAATCATTTGCTCCAAGGCTTAAAATAAATTTATATCCTTCAAGTTTTCCCTCAAGCACATAAGAACCTTATCTTTTTACCCAAAAACAAATTCCGCCTTCATCCTGCGAATTTCCAAAAAACAACCTACCGTTAGTGGCATCATTAGCCTAGTTCTTATTGAAAAATTCATTCACCTAATAGAACTTTCATTTATAATAATGTAGCATTTCGATTCAGATTGCCAACCACACTTATACAGACACGACCAGTTGCGTCTAAATTCTTTATGTGTTCGTATCTACCATATAGCTTTTAAACACTATAATAAAACAGGCAGAACGAAAACCGTTCTGCCTGTTTTATTTTATAACGCACTAGAAAAAGCATGAACATTCCTTTGTAATAACGTGTAGCCTATTATTTTTCACAATATACAAGGGGCTATTCAAACCCAAAATAGTTAACGGTGTTATTATAACAGATATTCTCCACGAGTGTACCGAAAAAATCGATATCATTTGGCAATTCGCCATTTTCGATCTGACTGCCTAGTACCTCACACAAAATTCTTCTAAAGTACTCATGTCTTGGAAAGGAAAGAAAACTTCTGCTATCTGTAAGCATGCCTAAAGAACGGCTTAACAGACCTAGATTAGACAAAACTTTTATATTCTGTTCAATACCGTCTTTTTGGTCTAAAAACCACCATCCAGCGCCCCACTGCATTTTTCCAGGGAGTTCTTCTGAGTTAAAATTCCCCATCATGGTGGCAAATACTTCGTTGTATGCTGGATTTAAGTTATATGTTATAGTTTTTGCCAATTTTTCTTCAAAATCCAATTGGTTTAAAAACTTAGAAAGGGACTGTGCCATCGGGAAATCGCCAATAGAATCGCATCCGGCATCCGCGCCGAATTTTTGCTGTAAGCGTTTGTTATTATTTCTTATGGCTCCTAAGTGATATTGTTGTGCCCAGCCTTTTTCATGGTATTTTTTCGCTAAATAAAATAATAAAAACGATTTAAATTGCTCGACGTCCTCTGCAACTAAAACCTCCTTATCCATATGCTTTTTAAAAATAACAGTGGCGCGTTCTTCCGAACAATCTTTAACATACAAAGGACTTCCTATTCCGTAATCGGAAAGCTTGCACCCCATTTCTTTAAAGAATTCTATTCTATCATCAATCGCTTTTAAGTATCCTTTTAAATTTGAGATTGAATAACCAACACGAGATTCCAATTTCTTTAAATAAGAAGCAAAATTAGCATCCTCTATTAAAAACAAACCATCTGAACGAAAAGTGGGTAGCACTTTGGTGTAAAAGTCTCCATCGGCAATCTGTTTATGGTATTCTAAAGTGTCTGTTGGATCATCGGTGGTACAAACTAACTTAACTTGCATCTGCTCCAATAGCTGTGCTGGTGTTTTGTTTTTTAGAACAGCATTGGCTTTATCGTAAATAGCTTTTGCTGTAGAGGGCTGTAACACCTCGTCGATATCAAAATAGCGCTTTAGTTCCATTTGAGTCCAGTGAAACAACGGGTTCCCAACAGTATAAGGTACCGTTTCCGCCCATTTTTCAAACTTTTCCAATGGAGAAGCATCGCCCGTAATATAGCGTTCATCTATACCATTGGCACGCATCCCACGCCATTTATAATGGTCCTCTTTCAACCAGGCTTCTGTTATGTTTTTTATAGGTTTGTTCTCAGCGATTTTTTTAGGTGACAAATGATTGTGATAATCTACAATCGGCATTTTTGCCGCAAAATCATGATATAAAGTTTTAGCTGTTTCTGAGTTTAGGAAGAGGTTCTCTAAATCAAATTTTAAATTGGTTTTGAAATTCATATATATACTTTTTAATAGTCTAAATTTTAAAATCGAATCTTCAATGCTTGGGATGAAATCTATTTTAGAATTTCAAAAATATAAGTTTTTGTTGGTTTTTATATGGATTATTCATCCTTAAAAGGTGAAAACTTGTCCAAAACACCCCATTATAATCATGTTTCCTGCAAAACAAGCTTAGTCGCACAGATATCTTAAAATTAATTTCAAATTTAGAATCTTATAAACATCTTGTTTCTCGTTGAGAATACAATCTCTTAAATTTTTATTTTTTTGTATTTTTATATCTTAGGAAGGCTGTAAAAAAAGCAACACTTTTAAAACTTTACTTTATCTATCATTATATATCCTTTTAGAAGCTATTCTGAACAAAAAAATAAGACTATTTTCGCCATATAAACAACAATGTATGCCAATTTACTTTTCTGAAATTACCGTTACCGAAAGCGATATAGACGAGCTTAATCACGTAAACAATATCCGTTATATAGAATGGGTACTTGATGTTGCCATAGCGCATTGGAAAAAAAATGTGACTTCAGAAATTGACGCCAACTATTTTTGGCTGCTATTAAAACATTGCATTGAATATAAAAGTGAAGCTTTTTTAAATGATGTTATCGTTATTAAAACCTATATTGAAAAAGCTGAAGGGGTAAGATCAACGCGCATTGTAGAAATAACCAATAAGCATACCCAGAAATTAATAGCCAAATCGGAAACCACCTGGTGTTTAATGCATTCTGAAACTAAACGTCCCGTAAGAATAACAAAAGCTATTAAAGATCTGTTTCGCTAACGGCATAATACAATACACTGTTAAAAAATATAAAACTGTCCTTATCCGTTTTAAAAATACATTAATTTGTGTTTTGACCCCTATAAAACAAGAGTAATCTTTTAAATTTCGATTATTAATTATGCGTTTAATTTTCTCATTATTATTAGCTGTTTATCAGCGTTCCAT
>NZ_JBHMFC010000106.1:0-560 GCF_042427585.1 Mariniflexile ostreae
TTCAAAACGGTGGTGGTCGTTTATCTTTTGTGAAATTTCGATGTGCTTAAAGCCACTAATGAACTTTCCGTTAATACTGATCTGTTTGTTCTCAGGAGTCTTTGGTATCATAACTTTTATATGTAGGTGGCACTAAATGTGTTAGATTGATCTGGGGGTTTGGGATATTGGGCTTTTTATATTGAGACGCCATAGCAATGGCATAAGGAATGTTGTCGTTATAACGGCCGTTTAAAATAGGTTCTTTCTTGTAGGTTATCACGTCTCCTTGTTTTTAGGCGGCACCCTGTAGGCCATGGATCCCGCTCGGGCATTTATTTGGCAGGGGACCAGAACCCTGAAAAAGCCTCCAAAAGTACTGTTTGAAGGCTAATGTCATAATAGATAAGTGGCTTAATAGTACTCGCTAATTTATCTTATGCGTTTGGCCAACGGTTCAGTAAAGATGCCGTGCCTACCGTAATTTCTTCTGCAGAGAAGGTTACTTTAATGGTCATGGGCACATCATTGTTTACGTCCAAGGTCTCTTTGAAATATACAATGTAGGCGTTTTTAAACTC
>NZ_JBHMFC010000107.1:0-7804 GCF_042427585.1 Mariniflexile ostreae
CCTTCCCTAAATACATCGTTTTACCCATAGTACGGCAAATCAACCGGATTCGTCAACACAGAATTCATTTTTGGCCTATCGGCAAAACGAATTCTTAGTTATTAACACAGAATTCATTTTTGGCCTATCGGCAAAACGAATTCTTAGTTATTGTCCCTTTTTTTATTTGACATTTTTGACTTGTTTCAAACCAAAATCGGATTTTTAAAAGCATTATTTTATTACGGAATTTTGATTTTACCAATTCCTTTGCTCATAATGGAATTTAAAGCTAATCGAAATTTGAGTGAACCGATTTTAAGAAAAGGAATTCCAATATTGACAATTATTGGACTGATTTACTTAAATCCTTTAAAAATATTGTTTCATACCCAAACGTGGAAAACCCAAACTGTTGAACTGATTAATGAAAATAAGGAAAATCATAAAGTTGAATTTCAGATGAAAGATGTTGGAGCTTTAGGTTATGCAAAACGGAACGCTGAAGTCTATTATTTGACCAAGCATTTTTATTTAGTACTTTCCGAAAATTATGACGACAGGAATTTTATCGAAACTGACTGGAAAAGAGTTGACCAAAATATAAACGAAATTGGACTGAAATAAAACGTCGGACTTTAATCTGACCTAGAAAATAGAAATGGAAATAAAAAAACGCACTACAACAATGTATAACCGCAATTACGGCGGATTCGACTGCGTCCGAATCCACTCGGAATTGCTAACGCCAGTGTCAAACCGAAAATTAACGCATATTAACCCGTAACTGACGGTTATACGAGACCGTTACCACACATTTAAACAAAAACATTCTGATATGATTAAGAATTCTATTTTACTAATATTACTTGTGACTTTAATCGGTTGCGATGGAAAATCTTATTACGAAAAAAAACAAGAAGAATTAGCTATAGAAAAACGTAATTATCAAAACGAATTAAGTTCTTCTCATAAAAAATTAATTCAAAATATATTAGAAGAAGATATTTATTTAAACAAAACCACAATCCCCAAAAAAAAGTCAATTTTAGTTATTCAAAAAAGAAAAGGAGAAATAATTCCATATATCTCAATGAACAACAAAATAAAAAGCAAAGGACACAATGTAACCTATAAAAGTGAAGAATTAGATTACATAGTAGTTGTTAAATCTAAAGGCGTAAAAAGCGGACAATACTCTGACGGAAGCAATGCGTGGGATAACGAAACAAATATTTATGTTATTGATACAAAAACAGAAAAAACATACCTTGTCGCATCTGAATACCAAAAAGCGCCTGACAAAGTTCAAAAGAGTCGAAATAGCACTCATTCGGATTATGGTGCACGTGGAATAGAAGGAAATAAATTAGCCGAATTAATTATTGATAAAGTTTTGAGATAAATATGAGTATACACGGAAAGGCCTTAAATAATAAATACGCAATTGTATTTGGTATTGCAGGAGGATATTATTTGACGCATGAATATGACAACACCTTTTTGACAGTTATTGTATGTATCATTTGTGTATTAATTTTGATGTTCATATTTGATAAAATCCTTTATTAAAAACCATTAATGAATAAAAACGTGTGGTAACAATGTATAACCGCAATTACGGCGGATTCGACTACGTCCGAATCCACTCGGAATTGCTAACGTCCGTGTCAAACCGAAAAATTTGCGTACTTTAACCCGTAACTGACGGTTATACGAAACCGTTGTGTGCAACCTGAAAAAAACGAATGAATAACGACCAAACTGCAATACGAACAACCTATTTCAGCATAATTGGAAACACTGCTTTAGCTTTGATAAAGGGACTTGCAGGATTTTTTGGGAATTCTTATGCTTTAATTGCAGATGCGATTGAATCGACAACTGATATTTTTGCTTCGTTTTTAGTTTTATTAGGTTTTAAATATGCAAAACGACCCGCGGATGAAAACCATCCTTATGGACACGGAAAAATTGAACCATTAATTACATTTGGAGTAGTTGCTTTTCTTGTTGTTTCTGCCACAATAATCGCTTATGAAAGTATCCAAAACATTCAAACACCTCATAAAATTCCAAAATCTTGGACTTTGATTGTTTTGGGTCTAATAATAGTTTGGAAAGAAATCTCATTTCAAATCGTAATTAAGAAAAGTAAACAAACGAATAGTTCTTCCCTAAAAGCAGATGCTTGGCATCATAGAAGTGATGCAATAACTTCTGTAATGGCATTTATCGGAATTTCAATAGCAATCATATTTGGAAAAGGTTATGAAACAGCAGATGATTGGGCTGCATTATTTGCTTCCGCGTTTATCTTATATAATAGTTATTTAATCTTACGACCAGCTTTAGGAGAAGTTATGGACGAACAACTTTATGACGACCTAATACTTGAAATTAGAGAAAAATCAATAGAAGTTAAAGGTGTTTTGGACACTGAAAAATGTTTTATCCGAAAATCAGGAATGAAATTTCACGTTGATTTACACGCAATTGTAAATAGTGAAATAACAGTAAAGTCAGGGCACGATATTGCACATAAATTAAAGGACTATTTACGAGAAGAAATACCGAATTTAGGACACGTACTAATTCATATTGAACCGAATGAATAAAAGGCAGCACACAATCGAGTAGACGGGTGACGACTTAAAAGTCGTCACTGCGCCTCTCACACCACCGTATCCTTCGACTTTGCTCAGGACAGGCCAAGGGGTCTCGTATACGGCGGTTCACCAAATTGAAGTCTGCGTATTATTAATGTAATCTAACAAAGGTTTGTACCCTTTTCGTTTAAGTCTAGAAACTGTAATAGTAGTCTTTAGAATAGGACTTTGAGCAACTGCCCAACCTCCCATTCTTGTTCTACTCCAAGCATAGGCTTGTCCGATTTCTATACCTAATCGAATGAGGTTTTTACGTTTCCTTTCCAGCTTTTTCCAATCGTGCCAAATGCAATAGCGTAACCGATTTACTCATTTCTTTTCTATTTTATTTTGGTATTCGTGATTCGTTTTACTTAATTCTTAACCACTCATCTAGCTTTTTAACTTTTGCATAGATATTGGTTAAGCGGTAATTATTCATCCAGCCTCGACAGACTTGATTAAGCCGTTCCAGACGTTCGAATAACGACATCGGTTTGGTTTTCTTGGTGATGCTTTTTAGGTTACGTTTAAACTTTGCCCAACTTTTATTAGCCACTACAAGTACGTATTGTCCTTTGACTCCCTTTTTATAAACAGGTACAAAACCATGTCCGAGTAACTCAAAGTTAACAGGTCTGCGGATGCCACTTTTGGCTTTATTTATAGGTAGTTTAAGTCTATCTCTTAAAAAGACAAACAGTTTATTTCCTATGCGTTTAGCCTCGCTTTTACTTTTTGCGTAAATGCTAAAGTCGTCTGCGTAGCGCACATAACGCAAGCCCATACTTTTCATTTCTTTGTCCAAGACATCTAACATAATGTTAGATAATAAGGGACTAATGGGGCTACCTTGAGGGATACCTTTCCTGCGCTTTTTGAGTGTTCCATTTATTAAAATGGGCGCTCTTAACCATTTTCGGATTAATCGCAAGGTGGTTGGACATTTTACTTTGCAGTAAATAAGTTGTAGTAGAATACAGTGGTCTACTTGATCGAAGAATCCTTGTAAATCAATATCTACAATATCTTGGTAACCATCATTGATGTAACCTTGTGCTTGTAATACTGCTTTTTGGATGTTCTTTTGTGGGCGAAAACCATAACTAACGGGCTCAAAATCATATTCAAAATGAACCATTAATTGTTGGCTTACCGCCTGTTGTAGCCACCTATCTACTACCGTTGGTATTCCTAATAATCGGGTTTTACCCTGTCCTTTTGGAATGTTTACTCCTAAAATTGAATTTGGTATATAGCTATTTGTGCGAATTGTAGATAATATAAGCGAACGGTTTTCTAATATGTATGCCGAAAGTGCCGTTGTTTTCATACCATCTACGCCGCTCGCACCTTTATTGCGCTCCACTTGGCGTGTTGCTTTATAAAGATTTGTTGCTTCTAATACCTGTTCAATCATAAGTTAAATAATTTGCTTACTCCTGTTGGTTTAAGACTAGGCTAGCTAAGCATCCTAATCGAATTCCAACGTAATTTAATGTTCAGTCCTTCCCTACTTGTGAGACCATCGGAGGTATTGCCTCTGCTCGTTTCCTGTAGGTACTATGACTTCTGCTGACTTCTCCAAATAACCAACTCGTGGTTGTCCCTCACGCCAGCTGGCTCGTTCACTAAAAATGTCTGCCAGACATTTTCTTTACGCTCCGCCCTCCAGGTAATGACATCTTCTTTCTCTCAATCACTGCCGTATCTACATATTTACCCTTTTGTTAATCTTGGGGCGTTACAATGATGTGCTTGCTTACCCAAATAAATATGCCTCTGTATACGGTTTCTGTTCGTCAGTACCGAGTTTTGTAGTTCCGCTTCCTTCAGATGTAACCTCACGGTTACCACCCTTGCGACTTACTAATGCTTCAAGACGTTACTCCTGCGCATAAGGGACTTGCACCCTATAGATTAATTATTTACCTTTCCGTAAATAAAAGATGCCCATGCTGGGCACACACACCGTGTAAAAATAATTGCTTAGTTCTCGCCTACTTGGAAATTCCTGCGGAATTTCCACAGGCTCGGTCAATTTTTGTTATTTTAGGTGTTTATCCCACGCAACTATTCTTACACATAAACGTTGTAAGGCATTTAAAAAAAGAGACAAAAACTTAGAAATTCAGTAACTTCGCAACAAATTTTGAGATAGAAAATGGCAAAAAAGACAACGAAAGATAAAGCTAGACAATATAAACCTTCAACAGTAAGACGTTTAGATACGCTTTCGGGTAGTGAATGTGCACATCCCAATTGCAAAAAGAAACTAATTGCAGAAGATGGAATCTCAATAATTAGTAAAATTTGTCATATTGCAGCTGCAAGTAAAGAAGGTCCGAGGTTTGATGAAAATATGACCGATGATGAAAGACGGGGGTTTGATAATCTAATTTTGTTATGCGATGAACACCACGTAATGATTGATAATAAGGTTAATGAATCAGAATATCCTTCTACTCTTTTAAAAAAATGGAAAAGCGATCACGAAAAAAAGATTTTAGAGTTAATTTCAAGTAAAAACTTATTATCAAAACATCCATTAGCTCTGAACAAAGTAATTAATGCAATTGGTTCTAAAATGGACGAAGTACTAGATTTACCTGAAACAGGAAATGCGCCCAATACAGAAGCAAAAATACTTTTTAATAGTGTAAAGCGATATGAATCTGTAATTAGAGAATTTGCTCCGTATCAAGTAAAACTTAATAAGATTTATGAAATAATTGAAAAAGAAGGTTCAACCAAAAAGGAGTTAGTTTTGCATAACATTAAACGAATTTATCTACAGATAAGTTCAGAATACAAAAACTTCGAAGAAATAAGAAATAATGCTGACATTATTCTAGACAAGGTGATTGAAACTATTTGGGATAAGGTAGACAATGCCCCAAACACTTTAGATGGGTTTGACCAAGAAACAATTGACTTTAGTTTAATGATAGTAATCGTTGATGCTTTTATGCGTTGTAATATTTTAGAAGAACCACCTAAACCGATATAAATTATGATAATTGATAAAAATATTAATCCGGAAAGAGATTTATATTATCTAGGCGGTATCCTTATTGACATTCTTGAAAATAAGGAATATAAAGAAGTTGATTATATGGATCTGTATACATTGATTAACAATAAAAAAGAAATTACAATTAATTTGTTTTCACTAACATTAGATTGGTTGTTTGTTCTAGGTCTAGTTGCTAAAGGAGAAAACGGTAAAATAAAGATATGTTTCTAAAGAATTTAATATTAGAGAATAAGCTCGGCTTAATCCGTGAAATTGAATTTCATAAGGGACTCAATTTAATTGTAGATGAAACCGTTGAAAAGGATAAAAAAACTACTGGTAATAATGTCGGAAAAACAACAGTGTTGCGACTTGTAGACTTTTGTCTAGGTTCAAGTGGTAAAAATATTTACCAAGATTCAGAATTTAAGGAGCAAGAAAACAGTACAATTAAGGACTTTCTAATTGATACTGAAGTAATTGTTACTTTAACCTTGGTAGATGATTGGGACTTTCCGTCAGAATCAATTACTATAAAAAAGAATTTCTTAAAGTATAGTAAGCGAATACAAGAAATAAATGGTGAAACAATTATAAATGAAAAGGAATTTGATTTAAAACTTAAGGAATTAATATTTGATACTAATGTTGAGAAGCCGACTTTTAAACAGATTGTATCTAAAAACATTCGTGATGAGAAAAACAAACTGGCTAACATTGTAAAAGTTTTAAATCCATATACAAAAATTGAAGAATATGAAGCTTTATTCCTTTTTTGGTTAGGGATAAATACGGATACTCATAACCAGAAAGAGCTGTTGGGTAAAGAAAAAACTCGAGAAGAAAGTTTTCAAAAAAGGCTAAAAAAAGAAGGCGAGCTTTCATTAATTGAACAACAACTTGAACTAGTCAATTCGAAAATTGTAGAACTTCAGCAAATAAAGGCTAATTTTAATTTTAATGAAAAGTTTGAAGCCCAATTAGAAGAATTAAATCTTTTAAAACTAAATCTATCAAAACTATCTACTGAGCTTAGTAGGCTAAATATGAGACGAGAATTAATTCTCGAAAGCAAGGTAGAATTAGAAAGTGAAAGAACAAATATTGACGTTAATCAGATAGAATTATTATATAGTAAAGCTTCAAAACTTATTCCAAATTTACAGGCATCTTTTGAAGAAACTGTTAGATTTCACAACGACCTTTTAGATGAAAAGATAAAATATATTGAAGTTGAATTACCGTCATTAACAGAAAAATTAAAATTAATTTCAAAAGATATTTTTTCATATAGAAGACGTGAAAAAGAATTGTCCGAGTTTGTAAGTGCATCCGAATATAGTGAGGATTATGAACATATTTTAATTGAACTGAACTCGTTTTTTGAAAGAAAAGGTAATTTAGAGGAGAGAAAAAAATTCTGGATAACGTCTAATGAAAAACTTAATCGGATTAATGAAGAATTAGAATCTATAAATACAGAAATTAATTCGAAAGACAACATAATCCAAAAACGAATTACGCTCTTTAATAAATATTTTACTAAGGTCTCAAACCAACTATACGGAGAAGAGTATCTATTAAGTACGCAAAAAAGTGAAAGAGGTTACGACCTAATTGTCACAAATATCGAAGGAAATCCAAGTACTGGAAAAAAGAAAGGCCAAATAGCTGCTTTTGATTTCGCTTACATTTTATTTGCTGAGGAAATTGAAATGAAGCTTATTCACTTCATAATGCACGACCAACTTGAGAATATGCACGACAATCAATTAAGCACAATATTAATTGATCTTGCTAATTCTATAAATTGTCAATTCGTTCTGCCTATAGTTCGAGATAAAATTCCATCAGATATCGATATTGAGAAATATATTATTTTAAAATTATCTGAGAACAATAAGTTGTTTAAAAAGTAAAAAAACGCCTTACAATAACTAAGAATTCGTTTTGCCGATAGGCCAAAAATGAATTCTGTGTTGACGAATCCGGTTGATTTGCCGTACTATGGGTGAAACGATACGTTTAGGGAAGGTTCTTTGGTGGTTAGGCTTTGTGTTTTGGCAATTTCGTCTTTTTCCAACTGCTGCTTAAAATACCATAGTGCCGGATGCGGGTAAATCCTTTTGGTAAAATATGCAGAGCAAAACGCCTGATAAAC
>NZ_JBHMFC010000108.1:0-562 GCF_042427585.1 Mariniflexile ostreae
CGTTGCAGCCACTACCCAAAAAATCCACATTTTTACAGATTAGCCGATAAATATGGTTTTTATGTAGTGGATGAAGCTAATATTGAAACCCATGGTATGGGAGCAACCAACCAAGGATTAAATAATAATTTGAAAGATCAAGCAGTGCATCCTGCTTATTTGCCAGAATGGAAAGGGGCGCACATGGACAGAACAATACGTATGTTTGAACGTAGTAAAAACCATGTATCTATTGTAACATGGTCTTTAGGAAATGAAGCAGGAAATGGTGAGAACTTTTTTGCAACGTACCAATGGTTAAAAGCACAAGATACTACAAGACCAACACAGTATGAAGGTGCTACACAATATTCTAATACAGATATACAACCCCCTATGTATTGGCCTATTGAAAAAATGATTGCTTATGCAGAAAATAACCCAACACGTCCCTTAATTCAATGTGAATATGCGCATGGCATGGGTAATAGTGTAGGTAATTTACAAGATTATTGGGATGTTATTGAAAAATACGACATCATGCAAGGTGGTTTTATTTGGGATTGGGTAGACCAAGGCATTT